>CAZFDB010000166.1:0-2831 GCA_964517475.1 uncultured Desulfurococcaceae archaeon
GGTCCCTCGTAGCTGTGTTTGAGGCCTCCTCGAATGAGTGGAACCCAGCGATATGAACCCTGATGAAAAATGGACTGAGGACTATGAGGCCGGGAGAAAGGGCTTGAACAAAAACCGAATCCTTACCCTAGGTATGTGCTACTCAGATTCTCTAGCGCCGCTATCTCGCTTAATCGCTTATCTCCTGTTATGAATTTAGAGGCACCCATGTATTTAGCTGATGCGATCTGCAAAGCATCGGCTTCGTATATGTGATGTTTTTCTAGTAGTCTCCAGCTATCTCTTAGAATACTAATTTTTAAGGGAACAACTAGTATAAGCCCTATCTTAGCCATCCTCCTAGTTTCTAGTAAAAATCTTTTCCTAGCTATACGGTATGCTTCACCATCCAGCCTACCCACGCTAACAGCTTTGTCTAAGGCGCCCAGCACCTCACCTATATTCCAGAGACTATAGGATAGTGTTAATTCTCCGGAATATGCTTTCAAATACAGCTCCTTCACCTGATCACTTCCCGGTTCTCTGATATACCTCTTTAATATGGCTGAACTATCAAGATATACCACCGGCCCTCTCATCCCTCATAACCCTAACCAGATCGCTCACAGATCCCTCCCTAGGCTTAACAGGCTCGAAGTCTACTACATAATCCTCATAACCAGCTAGATCTAGTAATACATCGCTCAACACATCCTCAACAATCTCCTCTTTAATCATATCCTCAAGCAGTTTGCTAACCTCAACATTCCTCCTCAAAGCATAACCCTTGAACCTCTCCCACAGCTCTCTATCAACATAAATACTCGTCTTCACCCTCACTACTCCTTTACCCCTAATATATTCTATACCTAAATAGGTATAAAAGCTTAGTACACCATAAAAATCTTAGAAGCATCTATAAAACAGCTAAACCTGGATTGACAATAGATCTATTACTATAACAACCAGTAGATCCTCGTGATATAGACAATACCAAATACAGACAAAGAGGATGATAAAGCCTCGCCCTTGCCCGCCTTTCCCCGATCACATATTTAATAATTTGACCATATGGAGCTTTTTTGCCTAATTATTGGTCTCGTCGCTGGCCTTGAAAACAACTACTCCCTCAGTGATTCGGTGGGAAGCAAAAGAGAACCCTGGATCCCCTATCTCCCTATCTCCTTGCCCTAAAGAGGCGAAACCTCTAGTCGTAAAATTGAATAGAGATGTGCTCGGACCATGATCTAGTTAGAAGATCAATAAGCAGATTCTTGAGGAGAATTATTTTAGAGTATATATCGTGGAAACCCTCTTCAGAGTTGGAAGACATAGCTTCTTATTAATAAAGTGGATCGGGCTACTACTTTTATCTCAAAGTATAACCTGTACTCTTGGTTCTCCAGACTCTATCTCAAGATCCTTTTTTGATGAGTATTCATAGAATGATTCTGGGTATAATTTTACATTGGTCAGCCCAGCGATCTTAGTGAGGACAAGCCAGGCCAGCGAAGCCCTCTCCCCTGTTGAGCAGTATGTTATTATCTTCTCACCTTTCTTAACCCCTTCTAGTTTAAGGATTTTCTCAAGAGCTTTTTCATCGCCATTAATTACCTGGAGAAATATGTTTGGGTGTGCAAGTATAGATCTAGGTATTCTTCCGGGGCGCGGTGTCGTCTGCATAGCACCCACATACTCTTCATATGTTCTCACATCCAAGATCAAGCCTCTATCCTCTCCTCTTGCTACTCTAACAATCTCCTCTATTGTGGATCTTATATCTTCTCTGATAACAGGCCTGTACTCCTTAGGGATCGGCTTTACAACCCCTTTCTCAAGTGGTAATTCTCTTGCCACCCACTCCTCCATATCGCCTTTGAGAAGATAGATCTTCTCTTGCCCCATATACTCTAGATACCAATATGTGTATGAAGCTAAGCTGATGCTCATCTTGTCATAGACGATCACGACATGATCCTCTCTAGCGATCCCATTCTTTCCAAGTACTCTGGCGATCTCCACGGGATCCTTAGGTTTTGAGGGCATCCCTTTTTCATGTTCCGTGAAGTCCCAGAAGTATAGCCATAGAGCACTTGGAATATGGGATCTTGCATATTTTGAGAAGGGTCTTATATCAATAACAATTATCTCCCTTCTCTCAATACCTCTGAGAACATCCTCGGGAGATATAAAGATCCCGGGTGAAATCATTATCTCTCGCCATAGATCCTTCTAAGCTCCTCAGCGGCTATCCTAATAGATCTGAGCTTATTATAAGCAGTCCTCGGGGTATTAACTGGTGCTTCTGCAAATGTTCCAAAGCCGCAATCAGGGTTCAGATATATCTTCCTAGCATCTATGAACCTAATGATCCTCTCAACCCTTGCAATAATTTCCGAGGGTTTTTCAACCTCATCGGTTCTTGGATTAACAACCCCGAAACCTATCTCCTTATCACTAATATACTCCCTAAGAGCATCTACATCCCCAGCCCTAGGTGTCGCGAACTCTAGAACAAGTTGATCCACTTTCATCTCAGCTAGATAAGGCATTAGGGGCACATAATCGCCTTTGAGTAGAGCTTCTTCTCTCCTGCTCCAGTTACCTCTGCAGATATGTACTCCGGTCTTCACACCACTAATCCCCTTAACAGTCTCGTTAATAAGTTCTACAGCAAACTCTAGTTCCTCCTTTGGATTCCTTCTGCTAAAGAGTGCTGCGCACATAAATGTCTGCTGGGATTGATCTGCGCCATATACAACTTCTGTTAGCACTGGTTCGTCTAGCTGCACGAAGAAGACACCGAGATCTCTTAGATATATTATCTCCTCCCTTAGAAGCTTTGCATACTC
>CAZFDB010000167.1:0-2140 GCA_964517475.1 uncultured Desulfurococcaceae archaeon
CCCGAATAGATGCGGGGAACCAATGAACCGCCCTTCAGGGCGGGGAGGAGGTCAGTGAGATACATTGCTAATAGACCGGCTGTGTTCGTTAATCCATCTATACCGACTAGGGGTTCAGAGGCTGTGTTTGCTCATTGCACAGCTCCCACAAAGCTACTTGGCTACGGAGTAAGAGGCTTCAGATACTCTTTAGAGACGCACTTCGAATCAGATTCGCCGGCTGCGATCAAAGTATTTTTTGAGCCTGGTCATAAGGTGACGTTGCTTAATCTATCATTTTATCTGGATAAGGCATTAATTGCTCTCGGAGAATCTAATGGGTACACAGATTACACGATATGCAGATCTCAGATAAGAGTGAGGTTCAGAGATACTAAGGAGTTATATGAGAGAGCCAGGGGATTCCACTGGAGTTATGTTTATGGTGATTATGTGAGAGAGTTGGAGTATGCTATGAAGCTACTAGATATTGATTATATAGTCATAAAATAATTTGCTTTAATAATTATTGTTTCTCCTAGATATACTCGGGAGAATCTATTTTAAGAAACCTATTTTTCTCCCTAGCTCAGTGAATGCGTCCACGACATACTTCATATCCTCCTCACTATGTGCTGCTGAAGGCTCTAACCTGATCCTTGCTTTTCCTCTCGGAACAGTTGGGTAAACTATTGCCTGAGCAAATATTCTGTATTCTTCGAAGAGCCTCTTCGAGAACTCTTGAGCAAGTTTCTCGTCGTAGAGCATTACTGGTGTTATTGGATGCTTAGTGTTCCCAAGATCGTACCCAGCATCTCTTAAACCTCTCTGGAGAATTCTTGTGTTCTCCCATAGCTTCCTTATCAACTCATCACTCTCCTCAAGGATCTCTACAGCCGCTATTGCAGCGGCTACATCAGGTGGGTTCATAGCACTTGAGAATAGGAATGGTCTTCCTCTCTGCCTAATATACTCTATGGCGTCTGCATTCCCTGCCACATACCCTCCTATTACCCCGAATGCTTTGCTTAATGTACCCATCTCAAAATCTACTTTGTCGTGGAGTCCGTAGTAATCAACTATTCCTCTGCCATGATCACCTAAAACACCTTCTCCATGGGCATCATCCACGTATATAATTGCGTTGTACTCCTCAGCTAACTCCACAATCTCTGGTAGAGGGGCTAGGTCCCCATCCATTGAGAACACACCGTCTGTTATGATAACCTTAATCTTGTAGTCCCTGGCCTCCTCAAGCTTCCTCTTCAGATCCTGCATATCTAGATGTTTATAAACTATTTTTGGAGCACCTGATAATCTTATTCCATCAATAATACTTGCGTGATTAAGCTCCTCGCTTATGAATATAAGATCTTTTCTATTCCAACCCAAAGCACTTAGAGCACCTAGATTCGCGTTGTAGCCGCTTTGGAATGTTACTGCTGCCTCTCTCCTCTTAAACCTAGCTAACTTCTCCTCAAGAATTGTGTGTAGCTCCATTGTACCAGCAATTGTCCTAACAGCTCCTGCCCCAACACCATAGTCAAGTATTGCTCTAATCGCAGCCTCCTTAATCCTTGGGTGAGCTGCTAAGCCGAGATAATTGTTGGAGCACATATTAAGAACTTTCTTACCATCAACAATAATCCAAGGCCCCTGCTGACTCTGTAGCTTCCTAATCGTTACATAGAGGCCCTGCTCCTTAAGTAATCTTAACTCATCTCTTAACCAATCAAGTTTATTCATAGACACACCTAATATAGATTGTTCTCATAAACTAATATTTTCTAATCAGATCCTGATTCTCCGATCATCTTTTTTATATTCATGATCATGTCACGAGCCATTTCTTCAAGACCCCACTCAGCTCTCCAACCCCAATCTCTCCTAGCCATAGAGTCATCTATTCTCTTAGGCCAAGAATCAGCTATTCTCTGCCTAAGAGGATCAGGTTCAAAAACAGCTTTGAAATCAGGAATAAATTTCTTTATTGTATCGGCGAGTTCTTGAGCAGAGAAACTCATTCCCTGAATATTATAGAAACTTAGACTGAGCCTACTCCTACTCACCTCAAGCAACTGAGTTATTGCTCTCAACACATCAGGAATATAGATCATGGGTAACCTAGTGTCTGGTCTAACCCAGAAGACATATTCACCCC
>CAZFDB010000167.1:2150-2799 GCA_964517475.1 uncultured Desulfurococcaceae archaeon
TCTAACAGCTTCGAAGAATGCCTCAACAGCATAATCAGTTGTTCCTCCGCCAGGCGGGTTCTTCCAGCTGATAACACCTGGTAGTCTCAGACCTCTCACATCAATATCGTATTTATAGAAGTAGTACTCACCTAATAACTCAGCCAAGACCTTGCCTATACCATATAATGTTTTCGGTCTCATAATCGTTATGTCCCCAGGATTATCAGGTGTCTCAGGACCAAATACGGCTATTGAGCTGGGTATAAATACTTTCTTGATGGAATATTCGCGTGCGGCCTCCAAGATGTTGTGGAGACCTAAAAAATTGACTTTCCATGCAAGATCCGGGTTTCTCTCACTTTTAGCGGATAACACTGCTGCTAAATGAATTATTGTGTCTGGATTCGCCTCCTCAATAACTTCGCTGATCTGTTCTTTGTCAGTTATATCTAGATAATATACTGGTTCATCTAAACTCCTCAGCTTAACAAAATCGATGTCTGTCGCGATCACATTCTCTCTACCATATCTTTCTCGAAGATAAGGGATCAGTTCTGAGCCTATTTGACCACATGCGCCTGTGACAAGTATCTTCATAAATTCCTCCAATAAATATTTTTGAGGAAAAGTTAATATCTAATTTCTCCTGATAATATACGATGAAGTT
>CAZFDB010000168.1:0-2791 GCA_964517475.1 uncultured Desulfurococcaceae archaeon
CTTCTAGAGATCCTATAGATCTTGTAACCTTCAACAACGCCTCGCCATGTGGAGTAAGAAACTTCTTTGAAAGGTGGCTTGAGCTCTCCTCTAACATCATAATATGGTGCTCCAAGAACTAACTCATTCTCCCCCTCCATTAACTCAGCGTGGATCTGTGTATCAAATATATCATTCCCCTTACCCTTATACACAACACTTCTATTGAGGATAACAACTATAGTCCTATCAATATCTCTTAATTTAATAACGGCATGTCTCCTAGCATTAGAGAAGATCTTTGTTCTCATATAGAGTATTGCTAATTGAGTATTTATCTTGGGGATACTCTTATCCCAGATCCTGATCTCTCGAAGCATATATGGAATATCTCTATTTATTAAGTAGGAGTGGCTATTGAAACTCGCAACACCTGGCTGGAATCTCCTCCCGAGATCCAGTACCGCGTACTCCCAATCAAGCAATGGTTTCTCATCAATTTTATCAATAAGAATTGGGGTTACGAGACCTGTTTTCTGCGGAACAAAACTCCAGTCAGGATCATTTGAATGTCCTGTTGAGTCTACGAATATCTTCACAATACCCTGATCCAGGTATCCCTCCCACCAAATAATTCCTGAGGAGATCATGTCTCCACTGAATACCACTCCATAGTCGTGAAATGCGAGACCCGCATAGGATCTTCTCGGTATTTCTGTTTCATAAACATATATATCATGTTGATACAAACCAATATCTTCGGGCTTAGGAGGATCCTTGTAGAAGCCGATCTCTGTTAAACCAAGATCCTCTTTCTCGATCCCTAGGATCTCGAAGACCGGTTCTGGGGCATCAATATCAACAACTATTCTCCCGAGACCTAGCTCCGGGATGTATTCACCGGTTCTCAGTGGGACATAGATTATGTTTCTACCCTCTCTTAAATGAGCAATTATCCTACTACTATCAGCATCCTCCACGAAATAGATATTCGATATAATAGGATAATCAATAAACCAAGTCCTCTCAGCAAAGACTCGATCCACTATCAAAACTCTCTTAACCCCATCTCTAGCCTCAATCAAGCATCCAGAGACCTCGTTGACCCGGCCACTAATCACGTTATTATCAACAGAGACACCATAGCAACTCCTCACAACCCCTCCTCTGAAAACAATATTTATCTCATCCCCAGCATCTCCGTAGAAAATAACTGTGTCTCCCCTGACTGCCAGTATATCTAGATTCGATGTGATCTCCAGCGAGCCCAACCTAAGATCCTGAGCAACCACTCTCACATCCCTCGCTGGAACCTTAACACCGCCCTCGATCCATGGCTCATCAGTGTTATTGATATAAAATATGAATTTCGTGTCTCCTCTACCTCTAATAATCCTTATCCTATTACCCATCCTCTCCTCAGAAACAAGATCGGTGTCACTGACCAAATAAGCTAGTTGAGTAAGACTCTTGAATTTATAGTATCTATCACTTAATTCACCCCACTCTCTAATTGCTGCCTCGTAATCATATGTGGTGGTCATCCAACGAGCAGCCCAGTAACCAAAGTTTGTTCCTCCATGGAACATGTATATATTGATTAGATCCGCTCCGTAGGCCAATGCTGTTGCTAGTAGCATTCTACTCCATTTAGATGGGAAACTGCCTCTCTCTGTGGGGAGAGGTTTTGTTATTTTTGAGAACCATCCTCCTTCATACTCCATAATCTTAGGTCTATACCTGGGCTGGGTCTCAGAGAGATCTTTTAATGCGTTAATGACATCATCAAGTCTCCATGGGTCAGGATAAAGATCAACTGAGTCTATGAATAGAGTATTTCTAGCATATCTATTAGCATTCGTGTATAGATCCACGGTTACCCCAAGACCCCTAGCTATCTTAGCCAACTCAATATGATAAGGCATATCACCCCAGAAATACTCGTTCTCGAGCTGAAGACCAACTAATCTACCTCCTCTACTAGGGTCGTGGGCAGAGATCTTGGACAATATAATTCTGAGCCATTTCTCAGCATATGGGAAATATGATTTATCAAGTGATCTGGCAACAAGATTATCTCTCAACAACCAGTCGGGATGCCCACCATTATCCCACTCAGCACACGCGTAGGGACCCACCCTAGCAATAATATTCAGTCCCAACGACGAAGCCAATGACAAGAACTCATCCACATCCTTATCACCCGAGAAATCAAAGACCCCAGGAGAAATCTCATGAAAATTCCAGAAAAAGTATGTGGATACAGTATTGAAACCAGCTCTCACCAATTTAAGAAGTCTATCACGCCAAAGACTTCTGGGAACCCTGGCGTAGTGTATCTCACCACTCAGTATCATTAGTAACACCTAGGATGAATATTTTTCAAAGGAAAAAACTTAGTATTAGGCAATACCAAGTGTATGTTAGAGAAATTTCTTTGATGTGCCAAGGAGAACTCTAAAGATCCATAGAAGAAATTAATTGACTGGTAAAGGGTTAGCATAACACTGCTGTATTGAAACAATAATATTTAGATTGAGATGAGGGTATCCTAGAATGGGACAAGTAAGAGTACCTCCTTTTTAATTCTCAATATATTCATGGATCCGCATAGATTATTGATTCAAGGATCTACTCACAGAGTATTTACGGGAACGAATATTAATTCTAAGAGAAATATTCTCCGAATAGACGCTGCGTAGATTATGTGTTTCTTAAGAAAATGGTGAAGTCTTATTCATATCGTAATTGATTCTTCCTCTCTTACTCTTGTCTCAATAAATTCATTATCTTTGTAGTAAACCAATGTTCC
>CAZFDB010000169.1:0-2769 GCA_964517475.1 uncultured Desulfurococcaceae archaeon
AATTACTTGGTAATGACTCGAAGCTTGTTGAGTAATAAAATGATCCAGGGGCTATTTTGAATATGCCTGTGCATGTGACATTGTTGATTGATTGGGTCAGTGACACTAGATTTATTGCCTCAACATTGACGGTGGCATTCATATATCTGTAGCTGAAGACCCCTGAGTAAACTATTGAGACAATATTTATTAGAAGTATTATCAATATGATCAGAACCCTGATCCTCGCGCTATTCCTCATTATCCCCCACCTTCTTCTCTATAATCTCTCTATCAACTCTATCTAATAGATATGCTGTGACTAGAATAGCTGTGATTAATAAGATTACTTGAGCAAAAACATAGATCCATAGGAAACCGCCTTGTCTCAGATAGAAGAGGTAGAGTGATGAATAAATCGCCTCCGAAGGATACAGGTATAGTCTCCCAGCACTTGTCTCAGTTGAGTATGAGAATGGTATAGTAGGAACCAAATCTCTCGAAACCAGTCTCATAAGAGACATCATTAATACAAGCAACATTATCGAGAAAGCATGTGCACCATAGACATAGCCTGATGAGATCACTAGTTTACCGAGATACTCTTCTCTTCTTAAACGAAGCGTTGATAGTAAGAGAATAACTATTATAGCCATAGTCAATATAGATAGTATCAGGATTACCCCGGCTATAAACTCAATATTCTCAAGAGGTCTCAAAATAAAGACTCCATTTGCTACCGAGATATTACTGTTTAATAATGATAATTGCCCCGAGGCTACGAATCCTCTAAAAATAATTAGTGGGCTGAAGAGGATTGTCACCATAATTATCACAAGATTCACTAATGCTAATATCAGCTGGGCTATGATTAAGATCCTTAATTTATTTAAGTGATTAAGAATTTTCTCTTCATAGATCAATTCTCACACCCACGCCTCTCAATGATCCTAGGAAGTTGTAGTATAATCTCACTTCATATGAGCCTTTCGAAGATATTAGTTCACTAAGATCTATGATTCTTTTACTCATATACTCAATAGATATGTTCTGCGTAGTCAAGATCCTTACTCTTGATATATCGTAGATCTGAATAGTAATATTAAGATCCACTGGATTAGAATTCTCTATCACGAGAATACTCTTATTAACCACTTGGAAACGTGGCTCACTCCATATAAATGATTCAACGAATATACTCTCTAAATAACCCTTGTCTAGATACACGGTGCATGTATAATTGAAACTTTGATAAACACCCGCTGGGTAACTCGTCAGTGGCGGAGCTCTCCCTGAGGTACTTAGCCAAAGCCTCATATAGTAATTCTTCGGTATATGCAACGTTATATTCAAAAGATTATTTATCTGATCATAATTAATTGATAGAGACTCGTTATCCAACACGCATCTAATATCTCTAACCAAGTAGTTACTTATGTTCATAGACAAACGAATCTCACTACTCCCCAGATCAAATACTCTCTCCACTAGAGATACGAGAGGAATATTATATTGAGGAGGGCTCTGATCAATGTATAGAGACCCTACCAACAAAGAATTGATTAAAGCTACGAGAAGAATAGCGAGAAATAAATGCTTGATATATATTTTTAGGTAAACCGGATCAGATTTATTTAGACGTAGAAATAATCTGAGTATCCCATGATCTGAGATCTGGGTCCTGTGAATTATATATATACCGTATATGTATAGAATCACGATTATTGGTAGCCAAATATATATCGGTGCTGAGAGAAAAGCTTTGTAATAAATCTGTTCTTTAGGAACCGGTGTATCAAGAACATGATTTGAGACACCTAATGTATAAATGAATCGATTAGATATATTACTTATTTTATGTAGACAACAACCAGATCTTAGATCATCGATACACCAAAGAACAATATCACCAGAACCATAATTAACTATGTATGTAGCCACGAGAATAACAAGATCCCCACGAGAATATATGGGATGCATAGAATCATCAGAAACCACAACAAATGCAATAGGAAAATAAATAAGCTTACCTAAGAAAAGCAATATTAAGACAAAACTCATAATTAAAAAAAAAAGATTTTTTAAACAATTAATTCACCACCAATCTATTTACCTAGGCTTCTCCGCAGACTGCTGTGACACGTAGAAGCCTACTTTGAAGTTATATGTACCTGTGTTGCTAACACTTATATTCAGATCTAGTTGTAATGCCTGACTTAGGTTAAGCGTTATAGGACCTACCGTGCCTGTAGTTGTTAAATCTACCCTCATGAGTTCGATAATTTCTCTTGGGTCATTTGAGGCATTGTAGAGTATTAGTTCTGCGTAGTTCACTCCTGATACAGCTTGCTCAACTTTCACCCACACATAAACTCGGGAGGGGGCACCCGTTGTACCGTAGTAGCCGAAGCCATATAGATCCTTTATATACCAAGACCCATTAGTTATGGTCATTGAAACACTTATACTCTCAAATAATTTGTAGGAGTCAAATTGACACACGACATTGCCCGGGGTAACTGTTATATGGTTGCTACCGAATGTTATTGCACCATAGTTAGTACCTGCATTAGGTAGAGGTATACCTGCTTGATCACTTTTGCTATAGAAACCTGTGCATGCTGCACCACTGGCTTGATCTGGTGATTTTACTTCTATGTTCACTAACATCCATCTATAGGCGAATACTGCCGCATTAACCACTACTAGACTCACTACAAATAATGCTAGAATTAATGGTAATATTCCTCTTCTTCTTAACATCATTTTAGATCCACAGATTTTTTAATA
>CAZFDB010000170.1:0-2761 GCA_964517475.1 uncultured Desulfurococcaceae archaeon
AGTGGATCAACACCATCAACGTTAGCCACCTCGTGAGGATCAGCTACTACGGAAGTTGTTCCGTGTATAATAGAGATCTTGGAGAATTCAATAGGTGACACATAACTAGACTCTATATGAACATGAGCATCCACAAAACCTGGTATTGCTATAAGTCCTTCACCATTAATTACAAGAGTGTTTTCCCCTATGTATCTACTAGGATCTTTATTGATCAATACTCTAACAATAAATTTATCAAATACAACAATACTTGCGTTAGGTATCAACTCACTTGATGCTGTTGAGAAAAGTGTGGTGTTTCTCACAATAACATTAGCTTTTAAAAAACTTTTTGCCGCATAGATCAATTTTTTCAATACTTCTTTTCTATATTTTTCAAGATAAGGATTCCAAACACTATTGTTTCCATACATTATCATTTCTTATATATTTTCCCAAAGAGTTAATAAGACGTAGCATTGTAGGATCATCATCACGACAAATCCTAGCTAGCTAAGTATCTCTGGTAATACAAAGTAATAATATGTATATTCCTCAGATCATGAGTAGAAATATGATAGGAAAATAATCTTATTCTTGGACCCAGAAAATCTCTGAAGGGGGATATTCTTTTTAATCCAAATGTTGCTAAGAAGTAAATTTGATAATTATGACTTCTGTAGATAATTTCGGTAGTGAAGAGTACATTGAGATATTCGGAGAGACTAATGACATATTCTACGCAACAATGAAGAATGCTATCGAGGCTACTAGAATAGTAAGGATTAATCACAAGAGGAAAATTTATGTTCTGCCTGTAAATAATCTGGTTAATATGAAATTAACTCTTGTGAATAGAGAGATTTATGTGAAGATCAATGGAAAGATCTTTAGAGTGACAGAACCTCCAAATATTGATTGGTTCATTGATAGGATCATGGGTAATCAAGATGTTTCAGAGAAAGAATCAGTGGAGATTAGCTTTGTTTCAGAGGATGATAGAAGTATTTTTGGTGTTCAAGAAATCTTATTCTAGTTCTAGGAAAAATTAATTAATTGGATTGTCATAGAGATATTCTACCAGACTCCAGCCTATATATTATTGGTTCTCTGCAGTGATCAGATGCTCTAAATCTCTTCACTTGGAAGTATCTAAAGAACTTACCCCTCTGATCTGTTCCTATATCTAGTAGTATTATTCCATCAGCTACGTAAGAATAATCTTTGAGCCAATTAACCATATTCTCAGAGTCTGTGTGTATAGTAATTAATACTAATGAGTCATATGATCTTGTGAAGAGAGCTTTTGAGTACTTTATAAACTCAGCTGTTCTCACAGGATCAGTTGCCGTATAGATCTCATTAAGAGAATCTATGACTACAACAGTTCCTAATCCTCTGCTTCTATTTTCCTCGAGATATGATCTTGTTGCATCTATGAGATCCATGGGATTAGATGGGTTCGCATATTTCACTTCCCACTCAATCTTCTCACGCAAAAATCCTCTTTCTCTAGCTCTAAAGGAGAATACATCGATTATCTTCAACGATCCATCTTTTAGAAAGCTTGTTAATTTCTCGGGTTCGATTAATTTTGATAGAGAATCTATGAAGTTTCTATGATCCTCGTCTAGTAAGACAGCTATTGCCCCTCTCCCACTCATGAGATGAGTAGCCACAGAATTTTTTATGAGAAATGATTTTCCTGCTCCAGATGGTCCCACGACAAATACAAGATGATTCATTGTTGTAGCTTTTATACATGCGTCTAAACTCGATAAACCGAATATAGATACATGACTTGCCAAGTCTCACACCCTCTCAACAAGAATCGCTGTTGCTCCTCCTATTCCGTGGCATAATGATGCTATTCCGTATCTTAAGTTCTTTATCTCTAAAGCATTTATTAATGTTGTTGTTATTCTAGCACCTGTAGCTCCTATAGGGTGTCCCAACGCGATAGATCCGCCGAATATATTTAGTTTATCTCTACCAACCCCTAACTCTCTCGTGAAAATAGCTGTTGATACAGCGAAAGCCTCATTATTCTCGAAAAGATCTATATTAGATACATCAATAGAGAAATTCTTGAGAAGCTCTTTAACAGCTGGTACAGGCGCGCCTGGGAATTCTAGAGACTCTACATCAACACCCGCGAAACCTCTTAATAAGGCTCTTATCTTAAATCCTCTCTCTTTAGCATAATCCATGTCTGCTAAAACAATTATTGATGCACCATCACTTAATTGAGATGAATTACCTGCGGTATGAGGACCTTCTAGTGTAAACACTGGTTTCAGCTTAGATAATTTTTCTATTGAAGTATCATCTCTTATACCCTCATCATTATATAACTCAATTTCTGAGGTCTCCGACTTTATCTTAATAGGAACAATCTCTTTTCTAAAATATCCGTTGTCTCGAGCTTTTGCGGCTCTCATATGACTTTCATAGGCAATCTCATCTAACTCTTCTCTCGAAAAACCATGTTTACGAGCGAATAGATCTGCAATAACACCCATATGATAGTTATAGAAAGGATCTGTTAATCCGTCATAAACCATTGAGTCCTTGATCTCAATCGTTCTCCCTGTGAGATGTTGCACACCCCACCTAAATTTGTTGGGTAGTATAAGGGGTGAGTAGCTCATACTCTCCATACCACCTGCAATAACTAGTTTAGCTGATCCATGTGATATATGGAGTGCACCTATTTCAATAGCCACCATGCCAGATGAGCATACCATATCAACATTCATACTCTCAATAGTAGGAGGTA
>CAZFDB010000171.1:0-2759 GCA_964517475.1 uncultured Desulfurococcaceae archaeon
TATATGCCGCGGCCGGGATTTGAACCCGGGTATCCCGCACGAGCAGTGTCACGGGCTCGAAAGGCCCGCATACTTGTCCGGGCTATACTACCGCGGCTCGGGTACCGTCTTATATATGTAGAGAACATGATTTTAAATTTTTCCCTAGTATTGCATCTCTTAACTACTTGATTAAGAGTCTTCTCTATTTATGAACGATTATATATCTATCTCTTTCTCAGTAGATCTAGTCCTGAATAATAATTATATATTGGGATCACGGCTAAGTAGCTCAGAAAAATGATCCATGGAGTATATATGAAGCATTTATCTCCCATATAAAATTCCACGGGAGGAGGCAGAGAGCATGAGGATAATGTAATTAGTGAGATCTCTCCATACAGTAATATTAGTGTAAGGAATATTATTGTCATACCTATCACAGGTATCACTGCAGAGATCATAGATATAGTGAAAATTCTTCTTCTTAGTAGAGTTATTTTTGTTGCCACTATCTCTCTCTTCTTCCTTGAACCCCTATACATTGCTCTTTCTGAGACTCTACTAAATCTCTCTATTTCCTCAGCTAATACGTCAGGCCTAGTAACAGCTCTGCTTATAAATGATAAGAAAATAAATAGATTAGCTGAAAGTATTACCAGGTATAGAGCGAAAAGATTCATTGTTAAACACCATTATATATTTCCCCACCAATATTATATGTTGAGAAGAGAATTTAATGGTGAAGAAGACATATACTCTTGAGACTAAGAGGAGTAGAGAGGTAGTAAAATTATATGAATTAAGGATCTTGGCAGATTACATAATCGAGGATCTAGATTGTGAAGATATTAAGGTCTATGTAGCCTCAGATTTGGAGAGAGCCTATCTCAAACCAATTTATTGCTCGGAGAAGATCAGTACTATATATATAAGAGAATTATTAAGTAATCTAGATCTTTTCCAGTGGAATAGTGCTAACTTAATTATAGCAGACAGTGACTACTCTAATATAGATCTATATGCTGAAGAGATTTCGATAGATAGGGTCTTGCAGAAATTAGCTACTGTGATTATTAAGGATTTTAATGATAATTTTGAATCATTCGTTTACGATACTTATAAATTAGGCATTGAGTATCTCTTTATTCTCCATAGAAGAGGTTATTGGGTAGTTCTGGAGGGGGAGAGGTATAGAGTGACTATCCCAAAAATTAATGATGTGATTGCTAGTATCCATACTCATCCCAAGGGATCTTGTATTCCCTCTAGAGAGGATCTTGAGAGTATGATAGATCTGTTAACAAATGGAGGAATATTATTTGGTATAGCTAGTTTACCATGTATGTTTTCAGCTGAATTAATAGATTTCCTTGATGAAGATACTTATGAAAAACTTATTTATTTTCTAAATAATTATTATGAGTTCACTAAATCACTGATGATGAACCCTGATAAAGACATTTCTTTAGGAGACAAGTTAATTCTAAAAATACGATACGGCATATACCCTCTCTGAAAAACGTCTTCATTAATACTGTGATGTGCAGTCTATATATATGTTAACCACTTTCTGTACTTAGGAATCTTGCCTCTTACAACATCTTCATATAACTGTTGCAATGCTTTCGTAACAGGCCCCGGCGTGCCATCCCCTATTCTAATGTTATCTACTTCAACAATTGGTGTTATCTCAGCCGCTGTCCCCGTGAAAAATGCTTCATCGGCTGAGTAGAGCATTCCTAGACTAATGTCATCTTCAAACACATCAATCCCTAATTCCCTGTCTAGTAGTATCTTCACTGTCTCTCTAGTAATCCCTGGTAGCACAGATGCGTATAGAGGAGGTGTCATAGCCTTACCATTCTTTATAATAAAGATATTCTGTCCAGGTCCTTCACTCACGAAGCCTCTTATATCGAGGAGAAGTGCTTCGTCATAACCTCTTATGGCTGCGTCCACGCTTGCTAAATAACTATTTATGTAGTGCCCAGTCGCCTTCGCATTCATAGGAAGACTATTAGGTGGGATCCTTCTCCATGCAGAAGTTATTACTCTAGCTCCCTTCGTGTATGCCTCACCCAAGTATCTACCCATTTTAAGAACACCTATTGCTAATGAAGCTTTTCTCTGAGGAGGCCTAACACCTAATTTAGATATATTCAGAAAAACAAGTGGTCTAATATAACACTCCTCGAAACCTGATGCTTTGACAGTATCTATAATAGCTTTCTCAACCTCCTCCGGCGTAAAGGGTATCTCGAGCTTATATATTTTTGCTGAATCAAATAATCTCTCAACATGTTCTCTTAATCTAAATATCGCGGTCCTACCATCAACTGTTTTATAAGCTCTTATACCCTCAAATACCCCAACTCCATAGTGAAGGGAGTACGTCATAACACTAATCTTAGCCTCGCTAAATGGAACTAATTCTCCATCAAACCAGACATACTCTCCAAATTCACCCACCAGACCCACAAAATTTCCCTAAATAAATATTCTATGAATATTAATAAGCACATTTCATAACTGCTTCTCAATAAATGATGCTTCATAACCATTCATACCTATTTGGTTCATGACTCCTCACCATCTATCTCTCAGCAACTGCCCCGAGCCCCCACTGCAGAGATACGTCACCAGTTGCCTAGTGCTCACCTCTCTACAGGTTTCGGAAACCTGGGGTCGTCGGTGGATATATAAGTTAATAGGGTCTTAGAATTTTTAAATATTTATTAAGTTTTTAGAGTTCTAGGGATCACGATAAGGTTACGAGG
>CAZFDB010000172.1:0-2756 GCA_964517475.1 uncultured Desulfurococcaceae archaeon
GTAGCTCAGCTGGGAGAGCGCCCGGCTGAAGAATATCTCTCCGGTCTCGGATACCGGGCGGTCAGGGGTTCGAGTCCCCTCGGCGGCATATATCTTCTTGGCTCAGTATCTATTGATGGTTTAATTACTATGTTGACTAACTCCGGATATTTTCTGTAGAGATATTTCCTTAATCTCTTGATAATTGCTTCAGCTTCTCTTAATGTTATTTCAGGATCCATTCTCAGCTCAATAACACCTGTTACAAAAGATCCTGTTTTCTTAAGCATTATATTCTTGGGCCTTGATCCTGTGTATCTCTGGATATCATTGATTATCTTATCAATTAATCTCTGATTAGGTGAAGCATCAATTAATGCACTAATTGAATCCCTCAGTAAGTTATAGATATCCTTCATTATATAGGTTATGATGGCTACTATAACTATGAATCTGAGAGCTGGTGTGTTTAGTGATATCTCGACATACACTATTAATGAGGATGCTACACCTAATAAAGCATCTGTCTTAGCATGTGTTGCATCTGATAAAACACTCTCGGATTTTGTTGTGACAGCTATTCTCTTCTCTACTCTGTATGCGGTGTATGATACAACAGATCCTAGGGCTAGGATAATAGGTGTGTAGTGTGGTGAGGTCTCTGTGTATCCCTGGGCACTAATACTTTCGAAGAGATTCGCGATGAATTCAATTACTATGTATAATGTGAATAATGCTATTGCTAACGTGACAAGATTCTCTACTTTGTAGAGTCCCCAGGGGAATTTTATAGAGGATCTCTTAAGAGACAGATATATTGATAAACCAGTTAAAAAACTCATTAAACCATCAATAAAGCTGTGAAGCATATCGAGATAAACAATATCAGAGTATCCAAGAGATCTCATTATGAAGAATTCGAATATGCCGTAGAGTACTGATGCGAGAGCTATCACGTATAGTTTCTTATAGTTTCTCCTCCTACTTCTCATAATTCTTGCGTACACACTAGACACCTCAGAGATCTATGAGAAATATATGGTTCTTAGCTATGGAGTTTATAGATATAATCTTGAGGAGGCACTAAATATTTTCTTTGAGAGAATATAAATTTTACTGTGATCAAAGCTATTTAGTAATTAAACCTCCTTCCCAAAACTTCACTGTTGTCTCAATAGTTTCTACAAGTTCATTATTCTCAAAAACATATCTTTCATGTATCCTGCTCTCAACTAATTTCTTGCCTAGGCACTCGTAGAATTTCTTGCCACGCAAATCAATTATTACTAAGAAATAAAGTGGTTTATAAGATGATATTTTAGGTCTCCTCCCGGGATCATCTATACATAGGCTTCTAAGCATTTCTTGTAATAATCCTCTTAATATATCTCTCTGGATCTCTCTTCTCTTAGCTGTGCTTAGAGTAGGTCTTCTAAACACTCTTATCCATCCACTACGCTGAATCTCGTCATCCCTAGCTCTACCTCTTCCATAAATACTCTCGAATTCTTTATCAACATAATAGTTGAGGTTCTTAGCGACTTGCTCCAAGACTTCCTCCAGTATATTAGGTCCCACGCTTCTCGAGTATATATATGGTGCATTTATATCTGGTGTATTAGATATGTCTAGTTTCTCATCTAATTTCCTAGTCGTTAATATTAACGAGATCGGATCTTTACAGTACGAGTATGTAACCAAGTCAAATAAGAAACGTTTCTTAGGGCAATTATCAAACACAACCTCTGCACCTGACCACCAGAGAAGAGATCCGTTTCTACCACATTTATCGAGATTAGCTCTTACAAACATCTTCTAATCAACTCAAATCTCTTGTCCGTAGACATGATATATTATGTCCTGGAGATCCATTAAAGCTACTTTTGTCTTAGCTAGTCTAGGTAGATAAAACATTGCCTTCGAGGATAATGTGCCGATGCATCTATATCCTAAATCAGATAATGGAGAGATGACTGGGCACACACTCTTGATAACGTAGATGCCTTTGGAAGATAACTCGTCTAAGATATCTCGTAGGTAATTATTGCTGTAGTAGGTAGCTGGCGTAAACAACCAGATCGGTTTCTTCGGTTTATTACCCACTTTAACAAGTGATTTCCTCAACTCCAGAAGCAGTTCTGGGGAGACATGTGGGCAACCAATTATGAATGCCTCGGGCTCTTCACACAGATCTTTAGAGGATTCTTCGAATAATTTAATATCCTTATCCTCTATCTCAACACGATCCTCGATATATCCTCTGTAATCTCTCGCAATCTCCGGTTCCTCAGGTGATATATTCTCTATCACACTCATACCAACTGAGCCAGTTGTTCCTATAGCGGCTAATAAAGTCTTTATTCTCTCAATATCTAATTTACCTAACCCCTTGATATAAGGTATTTTGTCTCCTACTAATCTCCCTATGTAGAGACCTAGTAGACCGAGGTACGTGTAATCATTCCTAGGCTTCTTAACATTGATAATCATACGTGGATATCTTTCACGAGTTAAGTGTAGACCGGCGTAGTATGTTTTCCCGGTAATTGCTGAGAATAGAGCTAGTACACCCGCCTCCTTATTCGTTCTAGCACCGTATAGGGTATTAGCTATTAAGACAGCGTTGCTCTCAGCCCATGATAGATGCTCCCCATACCTAGGTGCTCTAACATGATACGGGGCGCAGGTGAATGTTTCTGCTCCAAGAGATCTATATATATCAAGGATCTCGAGTTGTTTCTTAATGAATTCATTGCTGTAGCCAAAGTATTTTATAC
>CAZFDB010000173.1:0-2738 GCA_964517475.1 uncultured Desulfurococcaceae archaeon
CATGAGACTAAGTGGTGTGAAGCTAAGTCTACTCCACTCAAAATACTCGGAGGGGTGGTGAGCACCTGAGACAATCCATCTATAAACGATTCCTCTTATCCTAGGCTCATAAGATATTAATTGAGAATATATGTATGGATCTGTGAAACCTAAAACATATCTCCTCGAAAGAAGATAAGAGGCAAGATCACTCAGATCAGGGAATTTAGCAACGCCACCCACCTCCCCAGCCTCATAGAAACCATCAACAAGATCCAGGGAGACGTAGCTTATAACAGGATCCCTGTGATCAGGTCTCCAATCAATTGTGGAGGGTCTGGAACCAGCCCAGTCAGAAATAGGTGTTAGAGGCGTTACACGGGATCTGTAGAGAGCCTCAGATAATGGGTGTGGATAAGTATTCAGTGGTTTAAGACCCTTAGCAGAACCTATTCCAAGAACCCTCTTCAAAGTTCTCAGACCCCTGGATCTAAATACGACAATATCTATAGACTCAGTATAGAAAGGAGGTCTCCTCCACTTCTCAACCCATGCCTCATAGACACCCGGGAGATCACTAAGCTCATCAGCAACTCTATGAGGATCAGGGGTTTCTAAATAGCCGTAGAAATTTAATTCACCAACCCTCTCCTCAACAAAGGATCCATCCTCGTCGTAGAGAACAAATACCGTGTCGTCACCTCTGACATACACATCAAGCAACCACTTCACAGAACCCACCTACTCATCCACAGACACATTCTCTTCTAAGCCTAGCAATTTTCCTAATTAAATGAATAATCAGTATCTCAACAGGATCCTCAACACCTACGTGCCCAATCAAAGAAAATGTTGATTCAATATCCTTGAGAAAATCCTCGAAAAAGAACTTCTCATCAGGAGGGACAAGATCCATTATCCTCCTAATCCTATCAACATACCTACTCAAAACAGCCCTCGTAGAAGAAGTGTTTCTACCCATAAACCCCTGAGTAAAAAGCTGTGCTCATCATGATTTATAAGTCACAGGTATCGAGTCACAAGGATCAGAGAATATATTCACACACCCCTCCCCCACTATATAAGTCTCCTAGAAATAATGGGGAGAGTATTAATTGAGTTGCTAGGAATAAAACCACTCGATGAGTTAGTGAACCCTACGAGAAGAGATTGGGTGGTGGAGCTATACGGAGATCCTAGAATAATACTCTTGCTAGCACACAACATAGTTGTTCACAGATCACTTTTCGGAGAAGTCTACTTAGTACTTAACATAGAGTTTGGTGGGATAGATACTCTATATCTAATCAAGATCTGCAGGATCCGGGACTGTGATCTGAGTAGAGTATTTATCTCAAGAGCATTTAGAACCCAAGACACGGTAGAGATCCTGAGAAGCTTGGAGGGTTCGAGAAATAGATCAGTGATCCTTGTACTCCCATACAACTATCTTCCCCAAGACCCCGAGAAGTATTATGAGGCAACTAAGATAACAGGATTAATAAACAAGATTAGTCTAAGCAACACAGTGATAATACTTAACACAATAACAAGATTCGGTTCACGGAACCCCGAGGGAGGATCACTACATCATCATTTGGTGAAGATAATTCTGAGGATCATTGAAAAAGATCAATGGATAATAGCCGAGCTAATAAAACACCCAGCCAAGCCTGTGTCGGAGAAGAAAATATTCTCTAAGAAAATACTGAGCAACCCAGTACACACGACGAGTCAGAGAACAATTCTTGAATGGGTTAGAGAAAAGATTTAGAGGAGCTACTCCAAAACCTCAACTCTATATTTCAATACACCACCCAACGCACTGATCCTTAGAATAAGTCTCGCCTCACCCTCTCCACTCTCTCTAAGTCTCTTATCAATGTATACATCGGCTAATCCACCCAAGACATCGTGGGATCCTATGAGAACCGAGGTTTTCTCAGGAACCTTGGTAAGGATCTCTGCTAATCCACCGCTTACCTCAGTCTCGATCTCTGACACACCTCTGGTATCCCTGGAGAATAATGCCTCGATCCTGAGCACACCTCCACTAACAACAGATCTGATCTTTGAGACGGGGACATTACTTATCCTCATCTTAACAATACCACCCGACTCATCAATTAATAACTCCTCAACACCATACTCATGCGAAAACTCCATATAGCCACCTACTGCATCAATGGTAACTCTCCTAAGAATTTTCTTTGGGAGAACAATCTCTGTGTAGCATCTACCTAATTCAACATTCATAGATTCTCCTCCGATATCCACCGAATAATCACCCTCCTCACACTCCGAGCCCTCAACCTCATATACACGTATACCCGGGGAGTCGCCGCTGGAAATCATTAATACCCCTCCGAGAAGTTCTAGCTTCGCGACAGAGATATTCTCCGGCAGAGACTGTTCATAGACGAGTCTCTTGGAAAATGTTCTGGGGAGAACAATTTTTCTGGAACCTCTAAAAACAGATGATACAGCTGTTGAAACAGCTCCGCTAACTACTTTAAGGATCAGTGGAACAATCCCCAGCAACCCTAGATCAAGAAAACTCTTCTCAGAGACCTTATCTCTGTAATCAATTGATAAAACATCTCTTACACGACTCTCAATCACTCCTCTAAGACTCTTAGGAGCAATTATTCTAACAACATCACTTATACTCTCAACAATCTCCTCGAATAATAATGGGTCAACATCATTTGTTATTCTAAGATTAATAACATCAGTCACAACAAGTCTCGATCCTCTAC
>CAZFDB010000174.1:0-2716 GCA_964517475.1 uncultured Desulfurococcaceae archaeon
GAGGATGTCAGAATATTACAATGTATGAACGCGAGAAGATATTATGTCTGAGAAGAGATTCGAGATTGCGAAAAACTTAAGTATTGACCAAGATCTGTTTTAGGGGGTTTCATGAAATGTCTTCTGAGAAGATGAGTAGAGGGAGACTAATACCGATGATTAGAGCTGGTTTCATAGCTGTGATATATGCTACAATAACGATAATTCTTCAACCAATTAGTTTTGGTCCTATACAGGTTAGGATCGCGGATGCTTTAAGTCCTCTCCCCTATATACCGAAATATGGTTTCTATGCTGTGGTGGGATTAGTTGTTGGGACATTAATAGCTAATATTGTGTCTCCATATGGTGTATATGATATGGTTCTTGGCTCCTTAACTAATTTGATCTATGGATTAATTGCTTGGGTGATAGGAAAGATCCTTTACCCCTCCAAAATAGGTTTGCTACTAGTTGTTGTTGAAGAGATCATTATAACGACCTTTATTATTGGTTTTGTATTGATGCATCTCATATACAATGTTCCTCTTATAGTAGCTATCTCAGGTGTGTTGCTGGGCTCTACAGTATCACAGGGTATATTAGGGTATTTGCTAACTATGATGTTAATTAGGAGAGAGAGAAAGTGGCTTCACTGAAAATAGAGAGGTTATTCGTAAGAATCGGTGATGAAGTTATTCTAAGAAACATAAATCTAGAGTTAGGAGACGGCATATACCTATTAATCGGTAGAAATGGTTCAGGAAAAACCACGCTTATGAAAACTATTGCTGGACTGATAAAGAGTTATGAGGGAGAGATCTATGTGAATAATAAGAATATAAAGGATCTCAGTAGAAGAGATTTATCACTACTAATAGGATATGTTTGGCAAAACCCTTATCACGGATTTATTGAAGCAAGAGTTATTGAAGAGATTATGCTGATTAGAAAAATTCTTCGCGTCGAGAGATTTGACAAGGATCTTTTGGATCTATTAGTAGAGCCCTCATTATTTGAAAGAGATCCTTTTACATTAAGTGGTGGTGAGGCTAAGAGAGTGTCTATAGCAAGCATATTAATAGCTGATCAACCTATATGGTTATTAGATGAACCTTTTGATTACCTGGATCTATACTCAACACAGAAATTATCTAAATTAATATCCTCTAGGAGAAAGAATAAGATAATAATGATCTCGACAACACATATGTGCTTTGCAGATTTCATAGATCCTGATAAAGTAATTGTTTTAGATCACGGCGAAATTATCTATACAGGTGATTTAAGAGAATTAAGAGATGATACACTCACTAGAGTAGGTATCATAGGTAGAGGATTAATATGTGGATAAAAGAATTACTTCAAGAATTTCTTGAAAAACCGTATCAGAATAATCTATTAACAAAATCTTATGCACTATATCCCAAGTTAATATACTTGATCCTTGGAGTAATGATCTGGTTCTTCTCCAAAGATCTAATAGTTTATATCTTGATGATAGCAATAAATATTCTTTTACTAGCTTATCTAAGAGCTTATAGAACAATACTAACATCTCTCTCAATATGGCTAAGCACATTTGCCGTAATAATATTTATAGATTATATATTCATGACTTTGAAGAAGGAGACAATTATCAATATACTCTACAGTTATCTAACGTTAACAATTTCATTACTATACTATCTATCTACACCAGCACATCAATTAAGAGAGTTATTCGGTACTAACATACTCACATTATCTTATACACTCATTAGAAGTTTTATTCGTGAGGTGCTAGACACGCTTGATTCAATGGAGGTAAGAGGTTACGAAACTAAATACAACTTTCTTAGATATGTGGGGGTCATATACACATTGTTTAGGAATAGCGAGACTAGAGCATTAGTATTGGAAGAAGCTCTCAAGGTTAGAGGAGCTGAGGAGTAATCTCAATAAACAATATTTACTTGAGGACTATGATAATTTTTGTTGCATAATAATATGATTTCTACTAGGTTGATACTCAATTAATTTATTTCTAAAATAATCAACGTAATCCCCAAGATCCTCCGGAGCCATCACTCCTCTTCCCTCAAGATTTCTTTCTAATATCAATTCCGCTACCGAGGAGAATATTATTGCAGTAAATCTAGGTGTAGCATGATCATTCGTCTCGCCATAGACAATTGTTAATTCCTCATATTTTCCATAACTTCTTCCAGTAGCTTTGATATATATAATAGCCATATCTCTAAATTCTCTTCTTAGTTTCTTCTCGAATATTCTGGATGTTAATTTAATGATCTCTATGCTTTGTGTGTTTATTTTTACTAAGTCTCTGTCTAAGAAACCCAGTTCTTTAAGAATTCTTATCTTCTCTAGATGTCCACGCCATCTTAATGTGGCTTCAAACATATTATCTGCTGATATATTTCTAAGAAGTGTTCTTAGACCGTCACTATAAAACCATTGGAGATCCCCGATCCCAGGTATATGTATCTCACCTATCTTCTCTAGAGGATCTACGTAAACTATTTCTCCATTAATCACTATTCGTGCTGGTCTTACATACTCTTCTAATAAATCCTCAGCACTCCAAGTCACGAAATATCCTAGAGGTTGAATATTCTCCACAGGTATGCCTCCTACGTATATCTCGAGATTCTTTAAACCACTAAGCTTCTTACTCAGGTATCCAGCAACAATATTGCTGTACCCTGGTGCAAACCCCGCGTCCGGAACATATATC
>CAZFDB010000175.1:0-2711 GCA_964517475.1 uncultured Desulfurococcaceae archaeon
TGATATCGCAGTTGATATCAATGCTGCTAGGGCCGCTATCCATAGACTATTCTTTAAACCAACCACTAGCCATGTATAAATATCTCTACAACCCTGGTCTGTTCCTAGTAGATGTTGAGGAGATGGTGGCAGAAACCTTAGATCCTCGATACATTGATTAGTTTTGTAGGGGTTATAGATGCTAATGTCCCATGGATCTGGGTAAGCGAATAATGAGCCTATGTATCCTAGAAGAACTAATGATAAGAATATTGCGAATCCTAACGCGAATCTCTTGTTTGTTAATAATTCGCCTAGTAAAGAGTCTCTTAAGAGACTAACTCCCTTCGAAGTTATTTTCTCGAGAAGTGATTGTGTAGTCATCTCATCCTCACCCAGCCACCTCAACAATACCTCTTCTTATTCTTGGGTCAAGGAATCCGTAGAGTACATCTGCTAAGAAGTTCGCCAACAAGATCATTGTTGCCGTGAATGTGAATATTGCCTGCATGCTGAATATATCTAATCTAGACATAACATATGCTAGTAATGAACCCATTCCAGGATACCCATAAACCATCTCAACCAATAGATTCCCGGCGAATAATCCTCCGAAGCTTAGTGCAAATGCTGTGAATTGAGGTATTATCGCGTTTCTAAACGCGTATCTACCCAATACTCTCTGTGGTAGACCTAGTGCTCTTGAGTATCTTATATAGTTAGAGTTTAATTGGTATATCACGTAGGCTCTCATACCAATACTCCAACCACCTATTCCAATAATCGTTATTGTTGTCATTGGAAGAACCCATGCTTTTAGAAGAGCGTTTATGTAATCCCATGACATTGATGGTATAACAAGAGCAGGTTTACCAGACACGGGGAGTAGTCGGAGCTGTACTGAGAATATGAATATAAGCACAATTATTAACCAATAAGCCGGGATTAGAGAGATGAATTGCATCGATGATAAACCGATCTTATCAAGCTTACCACCTTTAAGAGCCATGTAAGCACCTAAGTAATTCCCGATTAACCACGACACCACTAGTGATGGTATTAGTAAGAGTAGTGTGTTTGGAAGATATTGTAGAACAAGATCTTTTACAGGAGGTAGATTGGGAAAAGCTATTGAGTATCCCCAGTCTCCCCTGAGGAAATTAATGAACCAGTAAATGAACTGGGTAAGTGGTGGTTGATCGAGACCGAATTTCCTCAGAACCTCTTGTCTCAAAAGCTCAGCTTCAGGAACGACTTGGGCTATGCCTCCTGTGGCTACTTGACCCATGTTGTAAAGAGTTTCTAAATATCTACCTATTGGGTCACCAGGCATAATTCTTGGTAGAAGGAAGTTTAGGAAGGCGGCGAGGATCCATAGAATAGAATATGTAATTGCTTTACTAATTACGTATCGAGTATATGGAGAAGCCAATGAATACACCTATGTGCTTTGTTCATTTATAATTAGGTATTTACTGAAATATAAATCCTTCTCGTTTCACTCAATGTAGTGTATAAAAAGTATAATTGGCTTCACTGATTCATTGTTGGGTGATTAAGATATTAATAAGTTAATCTAAACCTAACCAGATTATTATTAGTTTAACATTATCTTTGTTTTAAATTGATCTTCTCCGGAGATATTCTTCTCTTTATAGAGATATGTTGTTTTCTCCTTATCTCCTCTTAATCCTTGCGTTAACACCCAATTCTCATCAAATGAGGTGATCTCTATAGTGTTTCTATTCGATCTGCATATAACTTTTAGACCCTGTATTACACAATTCCCTTTCACATGAATATTCCATCGATATAATCCGCTTCCAATGATCTTATCGATCAAATCAATTTCTTTCATATCGCCTCTATCACCTATGACTAATTCTCTGATGAGGATTGTGTCTCTATAGATATTTGATTTGAATACTGCATGGATCTCATCATCAACTTTTCTCAAATCAATTAGCTCTCCTCTAATCTCATCATGATCCTGATCCTCTTTAGTAACTGTGTTGTGTGCAAATGATCTTCTGTTCCAAGACCAGTGGATCGGGTTATAGTATCCTCCCGAACCCGCGTCCACGATCAATGCCTCTCCTCTCCTATACACCTCGAAACTAAGTTTGTCTGGGTGTCCATGCCATGCTCCGTGTGGGCCGTAGTCAAGTATTAGGAAGAATGATTCTGGATCCTCACTCTCTCTATAAATGAATCTTCCGCTTTGATTAAGTGTTAATACTCTATCTCTTCTATACTCAGGATAATTCTTCTCGAGAGGATCCTCGTTTCCTATGATTAGTGCTAGGAGTGTTAGTGGATTATAGATCTCTGGTTTAGAGACCCATAATCTCCTAGCTATGTAGCCTAATCTATCATCTCTGTATCTTAGATACCCGAGTATATATAAGTCCGGTGAAACATAACCTTCGTTAGTGTCCTCCAATGCTGGTGTTGTGTTATATGGTGTTAATATATTCCATAGCCATAGAAGAGCTTTCTTAATAACTGGTTCACCGCCGCCCAGTGTATATCTATATAATCTATCATCACCTGAGTAATAAAGGATCTCTGCACCACTAATTATGCTCTCAAGATCGTAGTGGTGGTATCCTGCGGCTAATTCAACAGATCCTCCGTCTTCGAGGAAGGTGTATTGAAGTGTTTCTAGAATTGTTAATGCCTTCTCTTTATATATGGGTGTTTGAAGACTATCTATCTTCTCTGATATAGCT
>CAZFDB010000176.1:0-2705 GCA_964517475.1 uncultured Desulfurococcaceae archaeon
TAATTATACTCGCAATTTACTGGGTATTCGCATTATTCTCAGGATTACTGATCACTACTGTTAACTCCTGGTTAGTTGCTCCATGGGGAACTGGACCGATCGCTAATGCTCTCTACCCATACATGCCTAGCTATGGTCCAATAGAGACAGATCCGCAGAAGATAGTGGCTCTAAAAATCATTCTATTGTCCTCGGGGCAGCCTCTGCAAGCTATTCTTCAGATCCCTGATGTTGCTAAAAATATCGGTATAATACTAACCGATCCCCTGATCGCTATGATATCCCCCTACGCAGTGGTGAGTGTAGCTCACAACTTAGTCGCGGCCGTGATCATCGGCTCATCACTTCCTCTGATTGCTTGGGCCTATAGATACTTTAGAACTGGGGACAAGACCTATATAGATATTCTAAAAGCATTCTATATTCCACTGCTCATCTTAATACTGATTCAGCCAACATTAATCGGTCATTTCATGGGTGAGGCAGTGGTTGAATACAACCCCACAAAATTCGCTTTGATGGAGGGTGCGAGAGAAACATTTTATAATCCTATTGTAGCATTAGTTGCTTACGGAGATCCTAACCACCCAATTATTGGTTTTGATAGATTAGCTCAGAAATGCGATGAATTAGGGAATTACACAGTTGGTGACTTGGCTAGAAATCTTAATTTAACTAAAGAATCTATTATCTCAATTGCTAATAGTATCAACGTGAAACTAGACCCTAGTAAACTAGATGCTGTACTCAACACAAATCTAAGAACAATCTGTTTAAATGATCTAAATAAAGCACTTGAGAGACTCGAGATAGTTCACTTAGGCTACTACACAAAAATAAGTGGTGGTATAGTAGCTTTCTTAGCCTCTATCGCATTAGCAGGATTGTTGTATAATGTCCCTATAATCACACCATTGGTTAACATGATCCTCAGACCTCTGAGGAGGAATGAAACAAAGATCTTTGTATTAGTAGCATTAATATTTATAGGAGTTACATTAGCAGCTTTCTTTGGATGGTATGTTAGAGAAGTTGGTAGGAAACCCTGGACAGTCTATGGATTATTGTATCCCGAGGAGCTGGTATCTATATCACCTGTTGCCGGAGAATCCTCCTTCATCGCAACAGCGACTATAATTATCCTAGGAGTAAATCTCGGTGGTCTATACGCTATGTACATAGTTGCTACCAGAGAACTAAGATTCCTGGATCTACTTAAGAAGGGATTAGGTGTTGTGAGGTGACTACGATGAACCCGGAGATTAGTGTAAGACCTGTGGAGTTCCTAGGCTTCACGGGATTAGGATTATCAGTTCTACTTCACATGATATTTGTCGCGGTAACATTAGGTGTAGGTTTAGTAACCGCTATATACAGATACTTAGCCTATAAAAGATCTGATCCTTACCTAGAAGCTTTTGCGAGAAGAGGATTTAGAGTGATGATTGTAACAGAACTATTCTCCGGTGTTTGGGGAACAATCATAACTGTGTTCTTAGCAGGTTTCTTCCCAGGACTAGTTGCATTAGCCACTAATGTCTTATTTGCACCAATATCAATAGCTATTGCCAGCATATTAATAAGAATACCATCGATAGCAATATTCTGGTACACTTGGGGTAGAGTAAGTCCGAGGACACATAGTATTATTGGTTGGATAATGGCGTTATCAGGCTTCGGCGTGCCTTTAGGATTCAGATCATTGTTCTCAGAGACAACCTATCCACACGCTGTAGGAATGTATCTAAGTCAAGGATCAGTTGATCCCTGGGCCGCCTACGGATCATCTCTGTTCTGGTCTCTATATCTACACACAGTATTCGCCACAATATCAGCAGGTGCTTTCTTCCTAGCCTCTGTGCTGAGTCTAATTAAAGATGTTAGGGGGGTATATATATCTTTGAAATACGGCTTCATATTCTTAATACTACAACTCTTCGCTGGACCACTATACTGGTATACTCTTCACAGAGACTCACCCTATATATTCAATACAGTCACATTCGGCAATTTCTCACCATACCTAATAATCAAGATGGTTCTTGTTGTAACACTCATTATCATCGGGCTATACTCAATAGCTACTATTAGATTGAGGAACGAGATCTTTAGCTACACCAAGTATGTTGGATTAGTGGCATTAGTAATTGTTTTCCTAGGAGAATTAATTAATGATGGTTCTAGATACCCCTACATAGTCACTATTGGCGAAGGAGGATTATCTTTATCAGCGTTCTTTAATTTATACATGGATATACCACTACCTGTAGTATATGCGATCCTAGGATTCTTATTCCTGGCCATCGCTGTATTCGTAATAACATTCTACTACGCTATAGTGAGAAGATTCCTTCCCGAGATGCCTGAGAGTTAAATAATATTATTTTTTAATAAAGCTTATTTCCTTCCCCTACCTAATTTCTCGTGTGCTCTAGCTAATACGCCTGAGGCTATTGCTGCCACGAGATTTATCTCTCCGGCCAATACAGTGGCTGCCACGATCTCAGCGAATTTAATAGCGTTTAAACCAGGCTCCTCACCTGATCCTTGAACACCTAAGAGTGCTAAAGCTTCTCTCTGCGTAGGTAACCAGGTACCTCCTCCGACAGTTCCCACCTCAAGACTAGGTAAAGTCACTGAGACATAGAGATCTCCGTCTCGTGTCTGCTCCATCCATGTGTAAGTCACACTGCTCTCAACTCCTT
>CAZFDB010000177.1:0-2689 GCA_964517475.1 uncultured Desulfurococcaceae archaeon
GCAAGTATCTTAATTATGCCTCTCCTAATCTCGTGTCCAAGTGCTGTGAATATCCTACTTATCATCTCCTCATCAACACTCACATGATCCACCCGAGATAATTACGTGATTCATCAAATAAATCTTTATATGATAATAGATCTCGTCAAGAAATATTGTTATAAGATAACACATCTAAATAGATGTAGGATAATTATTGAGTCATGAATTATCAAGCAGATCCATATTATCAATAGCTGTACCAACAATTATTAGCATGGTAACGGAATCAATACTTAATCTAATAGCCATAGCATACATCTCCATGGTCTCGGAGAGGTATGTGGGCGCAATAGCTTTAGCAAGCTACTTATTCATGATTATTGGAAGCATAGCATCAATATTCATCGTAGGAGTATTAGTAGCTGTTGCCCAGAGCTACGGTGCCGGTAGACTCGATGAAGCCTCCAGATACTACGGCGAGTCACTAATACTCTCATTAGCAATTTCTATACCACTTGCACTAGCCATATACGTATCATTAGATAAATATCTACTCCTCGTATCAGGTGGTGCAATAGGTTATTTAGATATAGCTAGAGACTTCATGATCCCTAGAATAATAGGTGTACCGGCACTATTCATAAACTCTCTAATAGCATCAATTTACAGAGGCTTGGGAAGGGCTTGGCCACCAGCAATATACTCCCTTGTTAGTATCACGGCATCGATAGCAATGATCCATGTATTCATAGATGTGTACGACGGTGATCCTGGGACAAAGATCTTTTTAATAAGCTCAGCAATAACAATCTCACAATACATCTCGTTAATAACCTACGCAGTATTGAGGACCCCGATAAAACCTATGATAAGTGTACCAGGTGTCAGAAGCATGAAGCTACTACTCATAGGCTCCCCAGCAGCTTTCGAGAGATTCGTGGCCAGCGTGGGTCAGAACATATATATCAATGCTGTGTCTAGAAGTGGTGAATACGCCTTAAACGCTCACTCCATAGGTGTTAATGTGGAGAGTATTATTATAACACCCAGCTTCTCGATTGGGATAGCATCATCAGCGGTTATTGGACAAGCGGTTGGTAGGGATAGGATTGATGAGATAGATTATTTATTGAGACAAAGCATAAAGATAAGTCTTGTGTGGATGAGTACTGTGGCTCTAATACTAATACTAATATCACCATTCGTAGGACTACTATTCACGAAAGACACTTATGTCAGGGATCTGGTCATGATATATCTTATCCTCGCAGCATTATCAGAGCCTGGGCTAGGGATCTCACAAGCATTCTACGGAGCTTTCAGAGGTATGGGGAGCACATATATCTCATCAATAATAACCATAGTATCAGTCCTGTTACTCAGAGCACTCCCAGCACAGATACTAGCCGGATACTACGGAGCGGTTGGTGCATGGATTACTCAGATAAGTGATATGTATGGTAGAACAATAATATCCTTCGCGGTGTACAGGCTCCTGAGAAGAAGACTTATCATAAAGATAGTATAGACCCAACTCCACAAGCTTATAAGCTGAGCTCATAATATTTTCCCGGAGTCGTGTATAGAGGGGGTATCAAGTTATCAACAGATCATCTCTATAATAATTTTCTCTGCAACAATAATACTTATTATCTCTAGAAGATTAGAGGAGTCTCACGCTGGGTTGCTAGGAGCCTCACTAATACTAATTCTAGGGATCATGGATCTATATGACGCCTTCGGCCACTACGTTGATTGGAACATAATATCTATCTTGCTAGGGATGTGGATGATAAGTTTCTTATTAACAGATTCAGGGGTCGTTGAATACCTGGTTCAGAGAGTATTCGGTGGTGCGAGAAGTGTTTTTGGCTTAGTTTTTGGAATGAATATACTTGCAGGGATCGTTACTTTGTTTGTTGATAATGTCTTGGTGGTCCTCTTATTTGTTCCATTAATGATTAGACTAGCTAAGGAACTAGGATTCGATCCTGTTAAAAGCGGTATTATGGTGGCTTTATCAGCTAATTTTATGGGCACAGCATTATTATTAGGAGACCTACCACCACAACTACTCCATGTCATATTCGGTGCTGAGTTCCTAGATTTTATATGGATGATGAATAGACCATCATCACTAATTATTCTACTCGCAACATTTATACTCACAATAATTATTGTAATAAAAATCCTTATTAGAGGAGTATCTCATGACCAGAGAATCTTTAGAGAGAGAACATCGGTTGAGAAAATAGTTATTGGAGACAAAACATATTTCATAGTTGCGATATCAGCGTTTATTGCTGTGATAGTTTTAATGAGTTTGAGGAAGCCTATAAGTGATTATCTGGGGTACGAGGTGAGATTAGGAGTATTTCCACTTTTTGTAGCAACATTATCATCGATTATACTAGTTGCGTTGAGAAAAACAACATTTGAGAAAATAGTTGATGAGGGAATTGATCTGAACGCTGTGTTATTCTACTTATCACTATTCATATTAGTAGGAACACTAGAGAAAACAGGTGTGCTTAACATCATAGCAGAATCAATTCTACCAGCACTAGGATCATTAGTCATCGGATACACAGTGATCTACTGGGTCTCAGGAGCGGTATCATCAGTTGTTGAACACGACGCATATATATTAGTTATGCTAAAAATACTCAAACTACTCTACGACAATGGCTCACTAGATAATCCATGG
>CAZFDB010000178.1:0-2624 GCA_964517475.1 uncultured Desulfurococcaceae archaeon
CATAGCATCGGCTTTTCTCAATAAAAATTTCCGTGTGATTGGATATGACATAGATCATATTAGAATGATAGAGAAGATAGATTCGGAAGAACCAGATCTTCACCCCGAGAATATAGTTAGAGAAATAATAATCTCTTCATATAGAGAGGGGAGATTAAGTATAAGAGGTCTAGATGAGATCCCGAGAGAGCCTTCTGACGTATACATAATCATTGTCCCCGTGAATTGGGGTAAGGATAAACCAGATCTCGAGCCGCTTAGAAGAGCCTCAGAGGCTGTTGGTAAGGGTCTTTCTCGAGGAGATTTCGTAATTGTTGAAAGTTCTGTTCCTCCAGGAACCACACGGAATTTTGTTGCTAAGATTCTTGAGGAGAGATCTGGTTTAGTTGCTGGGAGAGATTTCGGTTTAGCGTATAGTCCTGAGAGAGTCTCTATTGGGAGAGGATTCTATGATCTGATGATTAATTACCCGAAGATTGTTGCGGGAGTAAATAATGATTCTTTGGAGATAGCCTCATTAATATACTCAGAGATATCTGAGAAAGGAGTTATTAGAGCAAGTAGTTTAGAAGTTGCGGAATTCGAGAAACTTGCGGAGGGAGTCTATAGAGACGTTAATATTGCTCTAGCAAATAGTTTAGCTGAAATCTCTAGAAGAGCTGGATTAGATTTCTGGGAGATCAGGGAGTTGGCTAATACGCAGCCATACTCTCATATACATGCCCCTGGCGTGGGTGTGGGTGGAGTATGTCTTCCGTACTACCCGAGATTTCTTTTGTGGCTTCTATCTAGTTTAGGTGAAGATAGATGTTGGTGTGGTGAATTAATTAGATTGTCTCGGGATATTAATAATGATCAACCGAGAAGAGTTGTGGATCTATTGTTTGAGGGTTTGGTCTATGTTGGGATGAAGAGTATTTCTGATGCAAAGATATGTGTCTTAGGTCTAAGCTATCGCGGAGATATACCTGATACTAGAGAATCACCTACCTATGCTTTAATAAGTGAATTAATTTCTAGAGGTTTCTCAAGGATCACTGTTCACGATCCTTTTGTGAGAAGTGATGATTATCTTAAGCGAAAACAGATCTTGTTAACAAATGATCTTACGCAATGCTTATCTGGGGCTAAGATAATTATTGCGTCAACAGATCATAGTATCTATAAAGATCTCACAACCAAGACTATTAAAGAAATATCAGGGGAGAACGAGATCATTATTATAGACGGCAGAAACATAATAAAATACTCCGAAGAGATCGAAGCCGATCGCAAGTGTTTATATGGGGGTGTTGGTAAGATTTGGAAGTGGTGCTAACACATCTTCTGGTGTTTTTAAATGAGCAATAAGATCTGTGCATATTTTAGTTTGTGTATTGATGAATGCGAAGATATTGAGAATGAGTGTTTGAGGCTTCTAGAAATAATTTCCTTGAGGAAGAGATACTCATTGAGTAAATGTCAAGTATGTCTTCTTAGAGAATTTCTGGAGTCTCAGGAAAACATGGTTATGATGCCTTATAAATTAGATGATGAAGATATTCTATTCGCCAGGTACGGAGACTTATTCATTGAATTAAGAGGTGATACCGGAGAAATTATACCAGTTGGTGAATTAAATGATTATTTATCTGATCTAGAGGAATTCTCGATATATCCTAGAGAAGTCTTAAATGAGTTAAAGAAATGGTTATCAGAGAAATGATTCAGAGCCGTCGTCCACTAATCATCGATTCATTATTGGAGTCATTCATCATCTGACATATCTATCTAAATACTATTATAACCATTAATACTATGTGGTTAAGAACTAATAAGTATAGGTTTTATATGATGTTATGAAAATTTTTTCTGTGGATATTTGTGGCTAGGTTTATTCTAGGTATTGATGAGGCTGGGAGAGGACCTGTTATTGGTTTCATGGTAGTTGCTGGTGTCTTAGTAGATTCTGATTCCGAGAAGTTTTTTGCTGATATAGGTGTCAGAGATAGTAAAACTCTCTCGAGAGATGCTAGAGAAAGAATTTTTCCCCACATAATTGAGTTATCCGAGAAAATATTCATAAAATTGATACATCCCTACGAGATTGATAGATTCCCTATAAATAAGTTAGAGTTAGATAAGATAATGAGTTTAATAAGTGACTCATGTAAATTAATGAGTAGATGCCCAGACGAGATCTATGTAGATGCTGTTGGTGATGTGGAGAAGAGTATTAATTATCTCAGGAGGAGGCTGGGTTTGAGAGATATTTATATGGAGATAGATGCTGAAGAGAAGCATTTATCTGTGGCCGCGGCCAGTATTGTTGCTAAGGTGCTGAGAGATTATCATATTGATACGTTGAAGAATCTATTAGGTGACTTTGGATCTGGATACCCATCAGATCCTAAGACTATTAAATGGTTAGAGGAGAATAAGGAACTCGTAGATAGATATAGAGGGATATTTATTCGAGAGAAGTGGGAGACTGTTAAGAAAGTTTTGGGGAAAAAAGATATTATTTCTCTAGATAAATTCTTCAGGAGATAATTTATGATCCGCGAATTATTAGAGGAGATCCAATCAAATTTTATTGTTGATGCTCCACATAAATTAGATAAAGCATATGTCGCGGGTGCCGG
>CAZFDB010000179.1:0-2601 GCA_964517475.1 uncultured Desulfurococcaceae archaeon
TCTATTCTCATAATCATCATACCTCCTATCCCAACCAATGATCTTAAGCCTGATCCCACCAATGATCTCCACGTAGCCATCCCTGATCCTATAACCAGATCCGTGATGAAGCAACATTGACAATTTCTTAATCCTCGGTCTCCTACCCCTATTGGGATTCTTCCTCCAAGCCTTCGCATTAGCTAAAGCATCTCTATAACAATCAATAGCCGCCCTAGATGGGAGCCTGAACCACTCCACAAGCTCTCTATAAAGCTCTCTATGAGCATTCTTAATACTCCTTATATCTAGTCTCAGGATCTTGCTCAAGGCATAGTTCAAAGCCATATTATATCTCTCGAGGAGTCCTATGCCTTCTGGCTCAGGACTAACCCTCATAGGTATAGATAGGGTTAGCAACCCCTCACCACCAGAGGCCACGGACCTCCACCAAACCCAATAAAAAAAGAAAACTTATAAAATCATCCCCGCCCTAAAGGGCGAGGCTTTCAGTTGTAATCTCATAATTGAGCCTGATATCTCATCCCACTCAATACTTAGTGGAGTCATGATCTGTTCAAGAGTTGTTCTCAGCATATCAACATATTTCTCAATATCTATCTCTGATATCTTAGCTAATTGAATTGGTTTAACACCCTCCTTACCCCTCACTTTCACGAAAGTGATATTATCTCCAGCGGATACCTGTATCTTCTCTTTCATTAACATAATCGCAGCCTTAACATGCTGAGGAGTGTTTTTTGTATACTCTTTAACATCCTTACTTAACATAACTGTGAGTGCTAATTCATCTAGAGTGTATTCATAGTTTCTTAATTTGTTATATATGTCCTTGACAAGATCCCTGATCCATTCACGAACCTTAATTATCTCCTCAGGTTTCTCAACACTACTTATCTTCTGTAGAATATCTATAAATGCTTGTTTAGCGAATTTCGGCGTGTTCTTCTTCTTACCCACCAAACCCTTGATCTCTATACCTCCTTGGGTTGTGACACCGAAGTAATTCTTCTTCAATGAGAATGCAACGAATCTAAATTCTTTATCTACTTCTAACTCTAATCCATATTCTCTCAGAACCCATTCTCTCAATTGATTCAGTTTATCCGGGTCTGGATCCCATAGAAACAGAGAGTCTGTGTCTCCGTAAAGAACCATTAATCCTAATTCCCCAGCTTTTCTCATAGTATCAGTAATAATTTTTCTACCTAAAGCAGTCACACTCTCAGCGACAGGGACCGCGTATAATGGGAAGTTTTCGTGGCCAAATACTCCGTAGGCTGCGTTAACATATACTTTCAATGCTCTCTGAACAACATCATACCAACTCTTAGTCAAAGGATCGATGTCCTTGACTTTACTCTTCTTCTTAAATATCTTGACTCTAAAATCTCTTAATAATCCAATAATAACAGATGTGATCCCTGGATGATCCATGCATACCTCGTGTAGAAATTGATTCTTCTCATCTCTTATCTCTCTCACATCTCTACATTCACCTGGTGCAGGATCTATTGTTTCGTAGCTTAGATTAAATCTCTTGATAATACTTGGGTACAGTGATGCGAAATCTAGAACTGATACTTTGAAAAATACTCCTTGGGGAGGATCTATGACTATCGCGCCTGCGTATTTCTTACCTTTTATAGTTGCCTCAGTAGTTTTCTTATTCTTTATCTCACGAATCTCTTTCTCATTAGGTATGAAGAAACTATTTTTCCTATGCTCCCAGTAGAATAGACTTTTAATCCATGCAGAGACTTGTGTTCTGGTAACATCCTCTAAACCTAATTTCGATATTCTCATGATAAGTATAATTAGTCTCCAGATCAGCTCATCTTGGAATAGTGTTAGTCTAAGAGTTAATTGAGCATCTCTTAAATTATATTTAACTAATTTACCAATGCTCATTCTACCAACTCCTTCATCATGAGAGATCTTCCCCACACCGAGTATTGCTGTGGCTATAGCATCTAGAGTATACTCCTTGTATCTACCCTCTAATGCGTAGTTCTGTATAGATTTGTTTCTAAAGAATTTGTATAGGTCCACGTGAAGACCTGTTTTAAGTGTCGCGTGTGTCTCTTTGAATACTATAGGTATAAAATCCTTAGATATTCCTAATCTAAGTGCTCTCTCATATAGATATGGGAAATCAAATGCGTCTCCATTAAATGTTATTACTACTGGGTACTCCTGTAATATTTTGAAGAAGTCTAAGAGAAGATCTCTCTCATTTCGATATACTCTAACAATCGTGTTCTCATCTAAATCCTTGAGCTCATCGAGAGATCCTATGCCTTCTCTCATTAAAACAAAAACAATATTGTTTCCATCATTATCACTCAGAGATATACTCACTATTGGGTACTCAGCATATTTAGGATTAGGTACTCTTGTCTTAATAGGTGTGTAGACCTCGATATCTACCGCTACTCTCTTGATCCTAGGTGGCTTCTCCTCGAAAAGAATATACCAATCAATAGCTGTTTCCCTAACCTCTCTCTTCTCCTCAGCAAAGATCTTCTCGACTTCTCTAATAATCTCCTCTCTATCGGCTTTAAACGATACTCGAAATCTTCCATTAAGTATATTATGTCT
>CAZFDB010000180.1:0-2599 GCA_964517475.1 uncultured Desulfurococcaceae archaeon
CCATATTAATCTAGCCTTAGCATTCTCATCTAGCTCAAGAGCCTGCACAGGGCACACCGCTACACAGGCTCCACAACTTATACATATATCCTGATCTATTACTACTTTCTGATACTCTTTCTTCTCGGTATGCGCCAATTTATTCACCTATCTATTTTAGGATATATTTAATATAAATATACTACCATAAATATATGGTGATCTTTAATAGTTCTTATTGTAAGAAGTCTTATAAGCAAAATAAAAGATCCTCTCCATGAGCTAGCGAAAAATTGCAAATTGCTTTATCTAGGATACTTTGATCAAGGGATCCATTTATTAATTAGATCTACTGAATGCCTTATGCAAAAAATTGCGGGTAGAGGATCATTAATCTTCTTCGGGCACAGAAGGTATGGTCTAGCTATTATTAAGACTAGCTCCTATAAATATATTATTTCTAATTACCGTGTTCTCAATATCATCTTTGATAACAAGAGTATCTACATAGATTTTCTTTTAAAGAATGCAGAGGAACTCAAGAGCTTGTTAACGGATCTGTATAATAAGGGTTTTAGTATTAGGGTAATAGAGATATTCAGTCCAAAGAAATATTTCATAGATTTAACGGAGAAGCAGGAGAAGATCCTCTTAGCAGCTTATATAGATAAATATTTCGATGATCCTAGAGGTTCTAATCTCAGCACATTATCAAAGAAACTGGGAATCTCGATACCAACAACTCATGAGCATCTTAGAAAAGCTCTATATAAAATAGTGCGTAAATATGTTATTGAGAATAAGGTGATTTAGATCCTGAGCAATATTTTGTTGCGAGAACCAATGGATCATGATCTTGTCATAGATAAGCATATGAATATATATGTGGTATTCGGATCTATTCATCCTCCAGGGAGAATATACTCATATATAAAATATGTTCCCTCTAGTGAAGCTACTCATACCCCTATATGGAGATACAGAGGAGTGTTTCTAGAAAGAGTTGTTAAGAGATACTCTATAAAGAATGTGGTGGATGCTACAGAGATGTATGAAATACCTTTAGTCTATGAACCAGCTTATGGGGTTTATATACCTTATGTATCATCTAATGATATTTTCGAGTATCTTTATCCTGAGATCAAGATTTTCGAGATATATAGGAGACCTAGAAATCTTCTTGAGATAAGATTGGTTGAATTAATAGATGATCTGAGGAGTATCCTTAATATAGGATTGAGGAATATAGGTGTTTCTGGAAGTATTCTAGGTGGATTCTCCAGTGAGGTTTACAGTGACATTGATCTGCTGATCTATGGTTGCGATAATGCATCAAAGATCTATGAGAATATTGACTTGATACTAAAACCTATCCGAGGCACCGACTACATTAATTATATCTCTAATATAGCTTCGCTACATAATATAGAGATCGAGAATTCTAAAGAGTTATATAGGGTTTATCGAAGAGGTGTCTACAAGGATAAGAACGTCACTATAATATTTCCATCAAATCCTTGCAAATACCCGTGTAGAATAATGTCTCAACCAATCACTTGCGTGTCAGCGAGATTATATGTGCCAGAGAAACAATGTAGAGCCCTGCTATATCCAGGTGAAGTATATGTGGAGAAAGTAATTGAAACAAGTTTAGGGGGATATGAATATGATATTAAGAAAATTATTCTTTACGAAGGTATTTACTCACCCTTAGCATATGAGGGAGGAATCCTACAGGTTCAGGGAAGTCTTCAGAGATTATATGATTTAGCTACACAAGAATCTTACTACGTGATATCGGTAGGATCTAGGGAGTGTCCCTACTCGATTCGGAGACCTAAATAGGTTTTATATTCCGAACCAAACACATTAGAATTAGCTATTATAATTTATTTCTACACATTAATAGAGGTAAGTGATTATACCGTGGGTCAAGAAGCACCACCTGGACAGAAATATATTCCTAGATTCATTATATATGCTGAATTTGGGATACCGAGTATAGATCTTGATAAATATAGATTAGTAATTGAAGGTTTGGTTAAGAATAGACTTGAATTAAGTTATCAAGATCTTATTAAGATGATCGATACAGAATATAAATCAGATTTCCACTGCGTCACAGGATGGAGTGTTAAAGAAGTAAGTTGGCGAGGAGTTAAATTATCAAAGATCCTTGATATGGCCGGTGTTGATGAGAGAGCGAAGTATTTATACCTGGTCTCTCTAGATAATTACACTACTATTATTAATATAGAGGACGCAAAAGATCCTAGAGCTATAATAGTTCTTGAGATCAATGGTAAGCCTCTGAGTATTGAGCAGGGATTCCCCGCAAGGATCTTCGTACCATATCTATATGGGTGGAAGAGTGCTAAGTGGCTAAGTAGAATAGTTGTATTAGATAGATATATTGATGGTTATTGGGAGTCTCGTGGTTATCATGAGAGAGGTAGGGTTTGGGAAGAGGAGAGATTCAAGGATTATATTGGGAAAAAACATTTGAGTAGAAGACCCATAAAGACACAATAAAAGTTCTTCGAAGCATTTCTTTGACAACATATTTTAAGGTTTCATTAAATTTTATAAATATTTTTATGCCTGAGACACTCATGATTAT
>CAZFDB010000181.1:0-2582 GCA_964517475.1 uncultured Desulfurococcaceae archaeon
TGTCAATTATGGGGGTTGTGGTAGCGATCTTGTCAAGTTTCGGGGTGGTTATCTCCCTCATATATGCGGAGACTATTGAGAGAGAATTGAGGATACTCAATGAACAAGGTATGCCGAGAAGAATCGGTGTGCTACTAATACTTTCACCAACACCTACAATGATACTCGTAACACTACTATCATCTCTATTATCTACTCACATAGCCTCAAGCCTCGGAGGAATACTTACTCAACTAAGCATAACCGTCACATACCCCTGGACATGGGTTGCTGTTCATATATCATCAACTCTTGCTCCAGCAATAACAACATTGGTTGCGAGAGGTTTAGAGATATGCAGAGATTAGATAAGCTGTTGATAACACTGCTACTCGTAGCCATATGGTTCTATAGAATACTCCCATCAATACAGGGTCATCTCATCTATAGTAATGATGCATGGGATCTAACAAGAGATATTATGAGATCTATGGAGAATATTTTTAGACCATTCATATGCTCCCCCGAAACCTCGTGCTACTATAACTACTGGCCATCACCAGTAATCATATCACATATCCTAGGCTCCGTAGCCGGTCTAGATATAATGATTATACCAATAATTATTGTTTCAGCATCAGTTATTCTACTATCAATAGCTTCTATGACCCTGGTCAAGAACCTGCTCGGCAAAAGAATCATTAATGCAATGATCCTTCTACTACTCATATGGCCACCTAATCTACACTACACAGCATTTAAAGCAGAGACAATAGCTCTACCACTAGAGATCCTGGTCTTCACACAATTACTTAATTCATTGATTAACGAGAGGAGGACTTCATTGATAGCGTTGAGTCTCTTAGCATATGGAGTTGTATCAACACATCACTTCACCACGTATAATATGTTGTGGACCTCAACACTATATGTGTTCCTGATCTATGTATTAAACGGGTTTAGGACAGTAAACAAATTTCTTATCAAATCCATAGCTACTATCTCGATTATATCAGGACTATACTTCCTTGTTATTAGAGAAGCTAAGAAGCCTCTGAACCTAGAAGATCTACAGATCCTCGCATCATACACGGTCACGTTATTGTTAGTAGCGACTATAACTAATATTCTTTCTCCAGAGCCTCCTAGAAAGATCCTGGATAGACTAGTTCTCGCAGCTTCATTCGCATCACTTATAATTCTTAACAGAGTTGCTCATCTCTTAAATGCTCCTCAATCAGAATCGATAGGATTATTAGCGTCAGGGTTATCCATGGCTGGGTTAGCTATTACGGCTTCCAGAATTATTAATACGAGGAATAACTATGGATCTGCTGGAGAGAGATTATTTGTGGCTTGGATAATACCTCCTCTATCACTATCAATATACGCATTATTTGATAACTATGCATTTCTCATATACAGAGGTTTCGTGGCTTTATCAATCCCCCTGATCATAGCTGCGGCCCCCGCCTTATCTAAAGAGTATCTTAGGAGAGATAGGGTATTGATTATCGCGCTACTAATGATCCTTGTATCAGCAATAATAGTTTCCCCAATGATCGTTTTGAATAAAAGAGATCCTTACACAGGATCTCTATGGATATATTCCAGCGGAGAAGTATCAGATCTTGAGAAAATATCATTTCTCATAAATAATACTATTTGTACAGACACCAGGATAGGTCCGGTGCTGAGATTCTTCATAGATAATGAGGTACGTGACTGTAGCATAAATATAGCGAGAGGATCCTTGCCTAGGAACACATCGGTGATAATATCCATGGCTATATATCCCTACGTATTGCTACCAAGTGCTAGATTAGAATATGTTGAATGGAACAAACTCCAAGGAAAAGATCTTGTGTACAACTCCGATCTAGTAAGAGTATTCATGAGTTGAGACATGATCCAACAATTATTAATATTTATCTAAGCATTACATAACGGATTTAGATGTGTAGTAGTACTAGAACAAGTAAAGTGGTCTCAGGAGGATTATTCCTATATCTGAATAATATTGTGAATATAATTCTCGGAGCATTCTTCTGGCTAATTCTTGGATCCATGGCGTCTGAGAAGGATTTCGGAGAAGCTTTATCAATTGTTTCGTTATCAGCTGTGATACTTGGACTACTGGATCTGGGGTTGAGTAGCGCTATTGTCAGGTTCTTGGGAGAGTATTATGAGGGGGATAATAGTTTTAAGAGAGCAACTATATCAACATCAATGATTCTTAGATTAATAATATTGTTCCTGGGATCCCTACTCATTTATTTACTAGGAATCATCTATGGGATCAAGATACTTAATCTATCCAGGGAGCAGATATACGCAACCATATACATGGTTCTTCTAGGGTTCTCAGGATTCTTCTCAGCATATTTCACAGGTATAATCAATATAACACCTCTCTTCATCGCTAATCTAATCGGGAATATACTGAAGATCATTGTGGCAGCAACACTCTACTTAGCTGGTCTCGGTTGGTTGAGTATCTTAGTAGGATACTCAATGATTGGTTTATCAATTATTGTTTTTGGGGCTCTATATCTATTGAGAGAAGATATTGAGTTTAGAATAGATCTTGATTTGAGTAAGAA
>CAZFDB010000182.1:0-2578 GCA_964517475.1 uncultured Desulfurococcaceae archaeon
TGATTTCTCTTAATCGATACTCGATTTCCTCCGAGGATCTTGACTCGAGAATATCTTCAACAAATCTTCTCTCCATAAACTTCTCAGCTGATCTAGTAATAGTATATGCTCTATAACCAACTTTTGCATTAATTAAACTGCTAGGATCTCTTAATATATCTTTTGGTGCTGGGGGAGTATATGTTTCGCCGAATTCTCTTATAAATATTCTTCTACCAAAGATCTTGATAATATTCATCAGGATAGACCAGCCTTGTCTAAAACTACTGTTTTGTTGACAGATCCCTATAAGTGTTGAGAACCAAGGATCCACAGATCTTATCCTCCAACCACTCCACTCCTTAACAAATCCGCTTAGTAGAGGATCGTTTGAGCCTACACTAATAAAATCACTAATATCCTCATCTATACCTAGGATCTGGTGCAGTGACTCTTCAATAGAGATTTTATCACAGGAACCATCCCTAGAATATACGGAGACCCTACCTCCTAGATCCACGATGGCTATTATTGCATGATCCTCATAGAATCTATTTAGAAATAATAATCCCATTGATCCATTGAACCAGAAACCGAAGTTATATACTGATAATACCTTGAATAAATCAATACTATCCCTTGTCTCTATGACGGTCTCAAAACATTTTCTCGTGTATCAACACCATAGAGTTATTAAAAACATTATTTATTATGCCTAGACCATTACTTTATAGATATGTGCATAGTATTTATAGGGGTGAGGATATGAGGATCTTTAGAAGCAAATTATTCTGCTACTCATTGATCCTCTCCATAGCCTTTATATTCATGGTAATAGCCTTGATCTATGAGTTATTTATGAGTGAGAGTAGTAGAGTTGCTCTATGGGCTAGAGTATCTGATCTAGGGACAGAGTCTATCTATATAATCGCTGGATTAGCAATATACTACCTATATAATCCATACATAGGTTTCTCAACAATACTTAGTCTTGTTCTAAGCGGATCTCTTAATTCCATGGTTAAGGAATGGTTAGCATTGCCGAGACCTCCTAATCCAAAGATCCCTGCTGAGGGCTACGGCTTCCCAAGCGGGCATGCTCAGAACACAACTGTTTTCTGGGGAACACTCTCGCTTTTGTCAAAGAACTCGTGTTTAATAATACTAACAATTTTTCTCGTAGCAATAATCTCTTACTCGAGAATTTATCTAGGTGTTCATTATACCCACGATGTCTTGGGAGGGATCTTCATAGGGATCCTGCTTATCGTAGCAATATATTATTTGCTGATAAAGATCAAAAGTATCTTTGCTAGAGACGCAGCGCTTCTCGCAGTCTCATTAATCTTCTCGCTATTATCCTATCTCTACACCAGGGATACCGCCGTGCTGAAGTTATCAGCTGTGTCACTAGGATTATCTATTCACATAATCCTGTTATCCAAGAAGCATTACATTGATATTATCAAGAGTTTTCTGAGTAGATCCGCTGGCTTCATAACATCAATAATAATTATTTTCACGATGCTATACGGAGCAAGAGGGTTAGTATCACAATCTCTTGTAGCTACATACATTATTTATATTGCCCTAGGAATTCTCATCCCAGTAATATATGATTTGTTCAGATCCTTTGATAAGAGATTGGTTAAGCAGTGATCTACCATGATTGCAAATAATTCGGGTAGGATCGCCGAGAGAATCTCCGGTGATAAACTATTCGAGATACTATCTCAAAATCTCATGATAAGACGGGATGAATATGTTGTCCTCGTAGCCGAGGACAAGACCCGGAACCCATTCGCGGTTTTGATCGGCGTGATACTTAGTCAGAATACGAATGATAGGAATTCTATAAGAGCTTTTGAGCAACTCCGCCGGAGAATTGGTGTTGATCTGAGAAGTATATTAAGTGCCTCCGTAAACGATATTGCAGAGGCTATTAAGCCCGCGGGTCTCTGGAGGAGTAAGGCTGAGACTATTAAGAGAGTTGCTGAGGAGATAAATAAATTAGGTGGTGAGGAGTATTTGCTTAAAGAAGATCCTGTTAAAATTAGAGAGAAGCTTCTGGAGATAAGAGGAGTAGGGGAGAAAACAGTTGATGTATTCCTCTCAGTAGTCAGGAGAGCACCTGTATTCGCCGTTGATACACATGCTATGAGAATAGCTATTAGATGGGGATTAGCCAAGAGAAGAAATTATAGAGAGGTTTCACAAGCTCTTCTAAAATACTTCGGTTCAGAGAGATCCGAGGAGGCTCACAGATTACTTATCGCTCTCGGAAGAAGATATTGCAGAGCCCTTAACCCGAGATGTGGTGAGTGCCCCGTGAAGAATTATTGCCCTAGTGCAAAGATCTATGTGTCTAGCACCGAAAATAAATAGAGGTATCATAATAACATCCACCCACAGCATCATATCTTCTATCAATTCTCGAGACTCCGTAGAGTATATATGCGTATCTATATCCAGACACTACCTCGAGATCCATTATGAGGTAGGGTGCATCTATCTCCTAAGTAGATAATCTGGTATAGTAATTCACTCCTGATTAATTCGAGTTGCTACTCAGAGAACTTGGCTCAACGTACGTTATCTT
>CAZFDB010000183.1:0-2574 GCA_964517475.1 uncultured Desulfurococcaceae archaeon
GAATAGATGCGGGGAACCAATGAACCGCCCTTCAGGGTGGGGAGGAGGTCAGTCTCGCAGCAACTATTAGTGGGCGCCAAACTGGTGCTGTGGCCGGCATATAACCTAGATCTGAAAAGAATAGCTTCTCTACACTCATCCTTCTTTCTATGACAACAGTCATTATATCTATATATGATGCTACTACGGGATCTCTACCAACTGCTTGAGCACCTATGATCCTCCCGCTACCAGAATCAACAAGGATCTTTATATTAGCCTCTGACCCACCGGGGTAGTAATGAGCTTTTGTTCTAACCTTGATCGTTTTACTCATATACTTTATATTATTTTCCTGAGCCTCCTTCTTACCAAGTCCTGTTCTCGCTATGTATAAGTCGTAGAATTTAGTTACTGCTGTACCAACTACTCCAGGGAATCTTAGGAATCGACCCATAACAGTATTTGCTCCAGCTACGAGACCTTCTTTATTAGCTGATGAAGCTAGTGGTATCCAAACCTTCTTTCCAAGGATCTTATGATACATCTCAACTAAGTCACCGGCAGCATATATATCCTACATACTAGTCTCCATATACTCATTAACCTCTACAGCATCAGCAACACTGTTCTCAAACCTATTTTCTTAGCTAATATGTTATTAGGTTTAACTCCTGTGGCTAGAATCACTCCATCAACCGAGTACTCACCTTTGTCAGTGACTATTTTCTCGACTTTGTCTCTACCCACAATCTCTCTCAGACCTTCTGATAAATGGATCTCCACACCCTTACTCCTCATGTAATCAGCTACTATAGAAGCCATGTCTTTGTCAAGTGATGCTGGTAGAAGCTGATCCATTACCTCGAATAATAGAACTCTCTTACCAATTTGGTTCAGAACCTCTGAAATCTCAATTCCTATATATCCACCCCCGATCACAGCTATTGTTTTCATCCCCTCGATCTTATTTCTTAAATAGTGAGCTTCTGATGGATGATGAATTGTTAAAACATTACCCAGATCAGTTCCCGGCACAGACGGTTTAGAAGGTATTGCTCCTGTAGCCAGTATTAGGCGATCCCACGATATCTTCTCTCTAGATCCTCTTCTCTCGATCTCAACAACTCTTTTATCAATATCTATATCAACAACCTCTGTATTAACATAAACTTTAATACCCTCTCTTTCTCGAACTGCTCGACGGTGTAAGTAATGAGATCATCTCTGCTCTTTACTAATCCCTCAATGAAGTAGGAGACTCCACATGGTGCGTGAGTAATCATCTCTGTCTTCTCTATCAAAACAACTTCACTAGACGGATCTAGCCTCTTAGCTCTTGAGGCAGCTGATGCGTCAGCCGCGCCTCCACCAACAACAACGATCTTCTTCATGAAACATTCTCCTACGGATATGATATCACAAAACAATTTAACTATTCTCGCAAATAATTAAATAACCGATCTATGGGATTGAGTGATAATGATAATTAGTGAGAGAATAAATTCTATAAAGATCTTAGGTATGGTAGAGATGGTCTTTTACTAAGTAGATGAGGCATCCCTATATCCACCTTAGGATAATCTCCTTGTAATTTGTTGAGAACTTCGATGAATTCATCAATGTTATATACTTTCTGAACACCTGACTCTCTGTCACGAACATTTATAGTATTTGTAGCCACCTCCCTCTCACCAACAACAACTACGAAATAAACCCATTCTACACCAGCATCTCTTATTTTCTTCGCTAAACTCTCATCACGATCATCTACATCAACTCTGAAACCTAATCTGGAGATCCTATCATAGATCTTCAACGCGTATTCTAAATGATTCTTTGATACAGGAATTATCCTAATCTGTATAGGCGAGATCCAGAATGGGAGCGTGGGTGTTAATCCCATAGCCTCTCTCTGTGCTGCTGTGTCAAAGAGCATATATATGTATCTCTCAAGACTACCTATTATAGCTGTATGTATTATTGCTGGGTATTTCTCATTATTATTCTCATCAACATATTTTATACCAAATCTCTTAGCATTGCCAATATCGATCTGGAATGTTGCGATCTCCCTAGGTTTACCCGCAGAATCAATTATGTTGTACTCGATATTAATAACCCAGTAATATATTCCGTCAGGCACAACTATTATGAGTGCCGGTCTTCCATCTCTTCTAATAAGTTCTTTCAAATACTCTCTTTCTCTCTCGAGAAATTCTTTTGTGACATTTATAATCGCCACATAATCTCTCCCAAGTTTCTTAGCCTCCTCAAAGATCTTGTCTCTGATTATTAAAGTGATCTTTTTAGCCTCCTCAACATCTCTAGTAAGTATATGAAGATCAGGCATATAGAATCTTCTTAATCTGAAGCCTAGTATAAGTTCGCCTCTTTGCTCATATCTATAGCTATCAGCTACCTCAAACATTCCTAGGGGAAGATCCTTGTAACTAATAATCCAATCTTTCAATATAGCGAATTGCTGATGACAAGCAGCGTATCTCATAACTAAAGAAGTGTTCTCCATAAAGACCTCATATAATCTATCACCAAATAAATCCGCATGCTCCTTAACAGCTTGCACCTTTAAAT
>CAZFDB010000184.1:0-2573 GCA_964517475.1 uncultured Desulfurococcaceae archaeon
GTAGTGCTCAATTGATTCTGCTAATATCTCTCCGGATACCCTAAGATCCGAGTTGATGCTTTCGAGAACAATATTTGAAATAGTTGATTCGTCTGCGATAAAAAAACTTTTTCCGCGGCACCTACTAAGGATCTTATTCATATTATCAATATCGTTTTGTGTATAGGGTTTCTCAGGTGAGATTATTATTACGATGACTCTGTCGCAGTTATCTACATAGGCTCTTGACCAATCATATATTATCTGTGTTCTAGGATACAATGATTTTGTGTATAGATAAAGATCCGATGTACCGAGTCTACCAATGTTCAACGGAGAGGATCCTAGGTAGAGATAAGTGCTCGGAGGACCCTGCTCCAAAACTGCGAGCAACGCTATAAATATGAGAGTGGCTGTGACCCCTGTAGAAACTATTTTAACGCCTCTCTTCCTCATGAGAATACTTACCTCTTGACATGCAGTATACATATGCTGATAACTTAAGTATATAAAGTGATCCTGAGAATAATGTGAAGCCTATTAAGGCTGTTAATAGAGATGTTGCAACCAAGGCGTTCAGCATATAACCTATTGACATTACGAGGAAAAATATTGATAACGCAGCCAAAACCAATCCTGTTACTAGATAAATTAACCATCTACTACTCTCAGGCAAAGAAATTTTTTTAAGGAACAAAACCCATCACTCTCCCCAAAACATCTATTAAGTAAAATAAGAGATTATAGTACCTATAAACAGTGTCTCTAATATAATCATCAAGTGACTTCATCATAAAGAAGCCATCAGAGAAAACCACGCCGTAAAACAAATAGGAGATCGATATGATGAGAATTATAAATATGATCCCGAGCAAGATCCTTTTATTCAAAGATGCTTCTTCAGAGAATATGTCTAAGAAGTATTTCACGAATATCCATGACACCACGAAAGATATTACAGCCATTATATAACTACTTAGATCAGGTCCTAGTAGTGTTTTAAGTGGAAGAGTTGAGAGTATTGGGTTGATAATAGATGAGTATATGAAGGGTGCTACTAGCAATGATATGAGGAGCATATATATTGCTCTACCAGGACCCTCGAAACCAATGTCTAGATCCCTTAGATCACTAAATAAAATATTTTCAAGCATTCCCGGATTCTTCGCTGAGAACATTACGTATATCGATAATATGTCATATAATATATATGAGAAGACTAACAAGAATATTGATAACAGGATCATTTCTCCAAACACATTATTAACTAAGAAATCAACTACGACGGCCTCGTATATATTAAATGGTTTAATACTACTAGTCAAGAGATTGAATAGGTAATAGACATATGATGAGGGTAAGATCACGAATACAAAGATTATTCCGAGAAGAACATTGATCGTAAACATGATCTTAAGAAAAATCTTTTTCCTAGAATCATGGATAACAATGAATTTATACTGGTTATCAGAGTAGATCTTCTTGAAATTATCGTATATCAACACCAACACTATGCTGATAAGCACGATTAATAGATCCTCTAAATAATATTTTGAAGATATAATAATCATCACGATAATAATTAGTAGAATAGATGGCGATGGAATAATTAAATTAGCGATGTATAGAATTACTATTGTTGCTGATGAAATAGTCCTTATATAAAACCATGGATCATTCGTAAAAATTGGTTGATTACCTGTGAGCATCTCGTATATAGTGTCTAGATCATGGGTAGATACCATAGCCAATGGATACATTATAAAGAGTAGAAAAACTCTTATGAAAAGATCAATTGATAATCTAATTAAATCACTTCTTATTCTTAACATCTCTACTCAACTCATCGAAACTCTCCAAAGCTTCTCTATCAAGATCTTCTCCTACCAAGCCTCCGAATCTATTTAATTCATAGATCCTTGTTAATCTACTGAAACCACTCAAGAAACCATGTGTGGTGGATACCTTATTTAGATATTCTCTATGTGTTGTACTAGGTTCTCTCGGTACTTTTCTTGAGAGTATTGATACAGCTATCCAATAAAGTCTTATGGGGATAGGCATATTCTTATACTCATCTTTTGGTGGAAATATAGTCTCTCTTGATAATCTCTCCACTAATGAGAATATTCGATCTCTGTTAAATAAGAAGATCACTGCACTCACTGCGGCTAAACTAGCTACTAATGATAGTGTTATGAGATCTTTTAAAGGGATCCTTGGAATAGTCATAGGAGCATATACTATTCCTGGAATCTCTTGTTGAGGAGATCTATTTAGTGTTGGATAGTTGCCATACGCAAATTTTTCGTAGTTGCTCTGAAGAGGTGATGACGAATCCTTGGGTAGGAATCTAGATACATACTCTAGTAGTAGACTACTATATTTCCCCTCAATTATTTGTTTGAGAAGATCTGCTTCCCTGGAACTAACGAGTTCAGCAATATCACCACTATTCTTCTCCCATGCTAATCTTCTCATGATCTCTAGCGCCGCAATGTATTCCTTCATAGATAATCTCCCCGACATAAACAATTCATTTACTCTAGAGAAAAACTGTGGGAAAATTTCTCTGAATTTCTCTATATCGCTAC
>CAZFDB010000185.1:0-2560 GCA_964517475.1 uncultured Desulfurococcaceae archaeon
TCCGAATAATATTATTTAATTTTCCTCATTTATTTTTTATGTTGGAATCTAATATTTCGTTGATGGGGAGGAGTGAAATATTTAATTTCCAGGACTTAATCTTTCTCAGCAATCTTTTTAGCATAATCTTCTGGGCTCATGAGAAGTTTTATTTCGTCTAGTTTCTCTATTCTAATCTTAACTATCCAACCCTCTCCATAAGGATCATGATTAATTTTCTCTGGAGAGTCTTTCAAAATCTCATTAACCTCTATAATTACACCTGTTAATGGTGCGTAGACGTCAGCTACTGCTTTAACACTTTCGATAGTTGCTATAACTTCACCCTTCGATACTTTCCTATTTATATTCGGTAGATCAATTGATATTATGTTTTTAAGCTTCTTTTGAGCATAATCTGTTATACCAATTACAGCTACGTCACCTTCTAATCTAACCCATTCATCATCCTTCGTGTAGAGAAGCTTCTTTGGAACCCTATAGTTTTTCACAACTAATTCTTCATTTCTCAATAAAATCACCTCTAATAATATCTATATAGACTTATAACAATCTTTTTGAGATAAGATAAAAAGATAAAATCTCTCTATTTCTTCACTAGAGGGAAATCCAGGATCTTTGCTTCATCAGATCTATTCTTAGATCTTATTTCAACATCCAGGCCCGGGAGTGCATGAGATGATTTTATGTAGCCCATACCCACTCCTCTCCCTAAATATGGTGAGTACCCACCACTAGTGATATACCCAATAACCTCACCCTCATAAATTATTTCGTATCCTGCCCTAGGTATTAACTTAGATCCTTTCTTCATTCTAACACCATACCTGATCTTAGAAACACCTCTCCTCCCTAGTTCTCTGAGAGCATCACAACCTACACAGTTCTTTTTCTCCTTATCAAAGACCCAGTATCTTGCTTCGTAGGGATTAATATCTTCGTTTATATCGTTTCCGTAGAGAACATAACCCATCTCCATTCGAAGAGTATCTCTAGCAATTAAACCAGCTAATCTTACACCTAATTCCCTGAACCTCTTAAGTATCCTCGCTAAAGAAGAAGGATCCCCGATGATCTCGAAACCATCCTCACCAGTCCATCCACTACGACTAACAATGTCAACTGAGCCATACTCAGTCGAGATATTAGATATAAATTCCAGAGGTTGAAGAGATACACTATTCTCCAAACCTCTTATTTTAGTAATAATATCCTTTGCCTGAGGTCCTTGCAGAGCAAGCATAACTTTTTCAAACGTAAGATCTTTCACAGTGATCTTTGACAACTCTAATTTATGTATCCAATCATTTAACCAATTAAGGATCTTGTCTCTATTAACGGCATTGCAAACAATTAACCATTTCACTTCATCAAATCTATATAGCATAACATCATCTTTGAATCCTCCATTCTCATTAAGAAAAGCTGTTGGACCAAACATTCTGTTATTCTTTGACTTCGATAGATCTTTTGGTAGTAGCTTATTCAGTAATTCAAAAGATGATTCTCCTTCAATCAGGATCCTACCCATGTGACTTATATCGAATACAGCAACAGATCCTCTCACTGATAAATGTTCATTCAATGGATCCCCGAAACTCATAGCGGTTCTAAAACCAGCAAATTCACCCATATCCCCGCCTAGTTCTATCAATAGATCATGTAGTGGGACTTTGAGTGTAAAGATTAGTCACCAAGTAATTTATGAATTAATGATTTTTAATTAATATATATCTAAGAATGAATCTTAAAAAATTATTATTTATTTTTCAATCAGATTATTTTATTTGGATAATTACTATGGGTGTTAATTTAAGAGATATTATTCCGGAGAAAGTAGTTAAAGAAATAACTGATCTACGTGAATTAAGTGGGAAGATAATTGCTATAGACGCCTATAACGCATTATATCAATTTCTCTCAGCAATTAGACAACCAGATGGAACTCCTCTAATGGATAGTAGGGGTAGGGTAACTAGCCATTTATCAGGATTATTCTACAGAACAATTAATATAGTTGAGGAAGGTATAAAACCAGTGTACGTCTTTGATGGAAAACCCCCGGAGATAAAATACAGCGAGATTTTATCAAGAAGTGCTCAGAAGCTAAAAGCTGAGGAGAAATTAAGAGAAGCTAGAGAGAGGGGAGACATGGAGGCGATGAGGAGATATGCTCAAGCAACCTCTAGATTAACTAATGAGATGGTTGAAGCATCAAAGAAGTTATTAGATGCAATGGGGATCCCATGGGTCCAGGCACCATCCGAAGGCGAGGCTCAAGCAGCTTATATGGCGGCTAAAGGAGACGTGTGGGCAACTGCTAGTCAAGACTACGATTCTCTTTTATTCGGATCTCCTAGACTAGTTAGGAACTTAACTGTGACCGGCAAAAGGAAGTTGCCGGGTAAAGATATCTATGTGGAACTATCACCGGAGCTTATCGTGTTAGAGGATTTGCTGAAGAATTTAGGTTTAACAAGAGAACAACTTATAGACATCGGGATACTCATAGGTACCGACTACAACCCTGATGGAGTCGAGGGTATTGGTCCGAAAACAG
>CAZFDB010000186.1:0-2552 GCA_964517475.1 uncultured Desulfurococcaceae archaeon
ACTTAATCCAGTCTCTAAAGAATAGGAAACTCGATTAAGATACTTGACCGGGTCTTGTTGATCTCGGATTTATTGTGTGCTGAGTATTAATCTTCTTGCTCTCTCGAGTATCTCTGGTAATGCTTCACCGGATCTAGCCCTAATCTTTATATCAGCTATGTATGATAATTCTGTTTCTTCGGGATTGATCTCTATGATCAAGGATCCTCTCTCCTTAGCTATGTGAGGTAGTAGAGCTGCTGGATAAACACTTCCGCTAGTGCCTACTATAAGCATAATCTCTGCTTTGTAGGTCTCTGTGAGAGCTCTTGTCCATTCTCTCATAGGTATTGGTTCTCCAAATAATACTACATCTGGTCTCATAATAGATCCGCATCTAAGGCATTTCGGTGGTAGATTATCTAGTTTGGATAAATCTTCTAGTCTCTCAACATATCCGCATGATACACATCTTATTCTCCTAATACTTCCGTGGAGCTCAACTACACATTTATTTCCAGCTAATCTATTTAGCTCATCAACGTTTTGGGTAATCACGCAGTTTAGGATCCCTAATCTCTCCATCTCAGCTAATGCGTAGTGTCCTGGATTGGGTTTTGCCTCGAATATCTTCTCTAGTCTCATTCTATACCATCTCCACACCTTCTCAGGATCTCTCTCAAAAGCCTCTGGAGTAGCAATGTCCTCCGGTCTATAAAATGTCCATAACCCACCTGGTCCTCTGAATGTAGGTATCCCACTCTCAGCTGATACACCAGCTCCTGTCAATGCGACCGCGGATCTTTTCTTAACTAGGAGTTCTGCAACTTCATTATATAGATCCATAAATATCTAAACACCTCGTAAATAAAACATGGTCTCCTATTATTCATTTGTATAAAATTATTTATACTCCCATATAATAATCCTTAGTGAAGGTATGATAATATGAATCCTGATCTGGGTCTCGAGACAATAGTTTACACAATAACACTTACTCTATGGGTATTCTTCGTAACAGCTTTCTTGACAAAAAAGATCTATCATCACATGATCTCTAGAGGATACCCCCATAACATAGTTGTTTACTACAATAGAAAGATTATTCACATAGCCGCTGCCGGGTTAGTCGCGTTTCTAACACCATTTATATACAGAGATCCTCTAATACCTTTCTCCCTAGGATTATTCTTCGGCTTAGTCACCTATCTACCGAGGAAGATGAATAGATTAATGTACTGGTTCCAGGTACCTGAGAATGCTTACGAGGTCCACTTCACAATTTTATGGGGATTATCAATTTATCTAATGTATCTATTTACTCACGATATGTTCATCTCGGTTGTCCCCGCCGTGTTTATGTCTGTTGGAGACGGGGTCACGGGTATCGTGAGAAACATGATTTATAAGAGGAGAACAAAGTCTTGGTATGGTAATTTTGCTATGATGGCCGTGGTTTCTCCTATTGGTTATGCACTAGCTGGTTTTGGAGGCTTGGTAGCTGGTTTAGTTGCCTCTCTAATAGAGAAGTTGGAGGGTGTTGATGATAATATAACTATTCCACTCGTGACAGTAGCGATCCTGTTTATTTGGAGAGTACTAAGTTTATTGTAAACGAAATTATTTATAAGTTTTTCACGAAACCCTTATTTGGTTAAGATGCCTAGCTATAATCCTCGAATAGATCTGCTTATTGAGAGCCCCACAAGATCATTTGATAAGATCTTTGAGAAATTGAGGAGAGAGAGTAGAGATGTAATAAGATTCTCAGCTGGTGAACCAGGAGAACCTCCACCGAAAGAGATCAGGGAGTGGCTCGCAAGATTCTTATTAGAGGATTCAATGAGACTATACTCCTATACACCATCGGCTGGCTACAGAGAACTTAGAGAGGCTATAGCAGAAGATCTCAGAGACCTTGGTGGTCTAGACATATCAGCTGATCAGATCACTTTGACAACAGGTGGTCAATCAGCAATGTTCTCGACTCTTGCATCTATTTTATCTGAGGGTGATGAGGCTATTCTGATAGACCCTACATTCTTCGGTTATCATAATCTTCTTAGCTATATGAGGATTAAGAGGATTTTTGTTCCAGCTCCTATGGAGAATGGTTATAATCCTGACCCTAATAAGATTAATGAGAAGATTAATCGTGGGAGAACAAAAGCTATTATTCTTGTGAACCCTGATAATCCTACCGGCAGAGTATTTAACTGGGATATTGCCAAAGCTATTGCTGAAATAGCTGTTGATAATGATCTTTGGATAATTTATGATGAGCCTTACAGAACACTTGTTTATGAGGGTGAGCATGTTTATATGTATAAGTTAGCTCCTGAGAACACCGTTGCTCTAAACACGTTCTCTAAGGATCCGGGTATCCCTGGTTGGAGACTAGGCTATGTGTATGGTCCTAGGGAAGTTATTCGTAGAATTAATATGGTGGTTGAAGCAACAACTTACTGTCCACCGAGTGTGGCTCAGCACCTAGCTACTCAGTATCTCAGGAATAGAGATGTTAGGAAGAGACATATCGAGTATCTAAAAAGGATCTATGTGGAGAAGAGAGA
>CAZFDB010000187.1:0-2548 GCA_964517475.1 uncultured Desulfurococcaceae archaeon
TTCATACTCAGATCTCTCTATTCTTGATATAGTGCTTAAATGCTTATACAATATACCTGTCGACGTATTTATTGACACTAGGAATAGAAGTGTCGTTGTCACAAGATCGAATCCGAAGATCTCGGAGAATAATCTAATAATCACCCAAATAATTAATAATGCGAAGAATTCAAGCACCAATACTCTCAAGAGTGTTTTTTTAAGTGTACCGACACTAAACTCACTACCAATATCAAAACCAAGTAGTATTAATCCTACATAGGTTAGTGCCTGAACAACTGGGTCATGGATCATGACCTCAAGATCTAGCCCAAAAAAGTATTTATATAGGTAGTGAGATACTAATCCACCAAGTAGAAATCCTATGAGAGAATTAGCACCTAATCTCTTAACAAGAGTCCCCAGGGCAAGTGATATTACTAGTATCGGTAGCAGATCAGCTAGAACCATTTCTTAACGCACTCACGAAACTCCTTAACTAGTCTACAATAACTATATCCAAAAATCTCTTTTAACACCAACTCTCTTCAATGCTCTTCTAAAAGTCACTATGTCTAGATTAAGCCACTCAGATAATTCTCTATAGATCCTCTCAACATCCTCTCTCCCTCTTATCTCATCTAATCTCTTCATAATCTCTATATGAGCTCTCACCATCGCTTCCCTCCTCGGCTGTGTTTCTCTAATAGATCTCTCGAGATCTCCCGTCAACAATGTTTTTACTATGATCTCTGTTACTATATTCAGGTTAGAGGCTACGCCAGCCAAAGATCCTCGCAACGTTATTCTTCTACTATCAACCCATGGAAGATTCATTTGAATAAGTCTTGTTGTTAATCTCTTCTTAGGAGGTTTATCAACTATTCCGCCAAGAATCAATGTGTCGTAGTAATACAACTCATGTGGAGAAAGATCCTTATCAGCATAGGGATCCAGGTAAAGAGGTTTCACAGCATTTATTATTGATAATGTGCTCTCAAGAGATCTCTCGACAACTAATATTTTTGTTCCCTTGATCTCCCTAAATAACTTCTCCGCGAAGAAATTTTTGTATGGGTATGAGATTATGAATCTATACTCTTCACAAGATCTCTTATACACAGAGTATGAGAGCATTATCTCTTTAATTAAGCTGTGAAACTCATCTTCTCTGTGGAAATATATGTATGATGCATCAATAATTAAATTGGGGCATCTAGGAATCTTTGAATCAGGTCTCATTAATAGATCCACTACATTTATAACTCATAGATATTCTCGATAATATTGCTTCTACTAACCTTTGATAACACAATAGGGGATCTCTCGAAGAGTCTTACTCTATACTTCTTCTTAATATTCCTCAGAGTAGCCTTATCTATACTTGGCTCAATATAGTATACACCTTCTCTATAAGCATAATCGTATCTCTCATCTAAAATATCTTCGATCCAAGGATCTCTTGAACCAGTCTCAACCTCGATCCATGTGAGTAGACCGTCTCTAGTCACATGTTGATGAGGTGCTTTAATCCTCTCACTAATTCTTCTCAATCTCCTAAGTGTCTGTATAGCGTCTTTAAGCTTCGCTGGGCAGAAATGAACCTTGATCCTCACATTATTCTCCTTAGACCATCTAAGGATCTTGAGAGCAGTCTCTCTACTACCAATGATTGATACTCCGTCTCCACCTATTCTAAAGCCTCTGAGTAGAAGAGCTTCTTTATTTGTTTCGGAGATCTCCAACTCATTTAGATTAATGAAATCAGCATTTATTTTCTCTAGAAACATTATAAGTTCCTTAATATACTTCTCTTGACTAGGAATAACAGGTATCTCAGCACCAACACTCATACTAGTGTATTGCTTAGCTAATCTAATCCTCTCCCAATACTTCTTATCAATTGGGTGGAAACGTATTTCATCTAAACCAACTCTCTCAAGACTCTTCAGAGCCCCTAGATCAGCGTATCTACCTGATGTATATAGATGTATATGGAATTTCTCTCCGAAATAACTCTTGAGGGATTTAATTATATTAATTGTTTTATCGATCTCTATAAGAGGATCCCCGCCTGTTAAAGATGCTCCTCTACCACCAACAATCTCTATGTAGGTAAGTAGCTCATCAATTGAATCAATTCTCTCCTCATCTACGTAGAAAGCATCTCCTCCCCTCCTATCACTTGATATTGGGCAGTAGAAACAATTATCATGGCAACTCCCTGTTACGAATATCACTGTTTTATCTCCCTCTATGCAGAACTCGCATCCCATAGGTAAACCATTGATCCATTTTCCCAGAATTCTTATGCTACCCATCTCAAATAATATTGTTCATTGACATCTTAATAATTTACAACTGAGAGCCTCGTTCTTTAGGGCGGGGATGGGTTTATAAGCTCTCTACTTCTTTTATTTGATTAGGTGGGGGCTCTATGGACTCTGGTGATGAGGGGTTGCTAACCCTATCGATTCCTATGAGGGTTAGTCCTGAGCCAGAGGCCATAGAGTTCCTCGAGAGGTATAAGATGGCTGAAAACTATGCCTTGAACAAGATCCTGAGACTT
>CAZFDB010000188.1:0-2517 GCA_964517475.1 uncultured Desulfurococcaceae archaeon
TGAATTGTATCTGGCCTACACCACAAGCACCGCCTGAGCCTAAGACTAAGAGTAGATGGTATAGATTTAATGCTCCTCTAGAAGGAGAGTTAAAATCTCAGTATGAGTCTTGGAAACAGAAGTACAATGTTACTGGAGCCCCAGCTTAAAAATACTCCTAAAATCAGTTATTTTCAGCTTATATATTCTCAAATTAATCTTTTTCATGAGGATTAATACATTGAGTTTAATGCAGGCACTAAAAACCTTCAGATCTCCTAAGAACCCTGATTGGTGCCCTGGTTGCGGAGATTATGGTATATTATCAGCTTTGACAATGGCTTTATCAGAGCTTAAGCTAGATCCATCGAAAGTTGTGGTTGTGGGAGGTATAGGATGCTCAGGAAAAACACCTCACTACGTATTTGCTAACGGAGTACACACACTTCATGGCAGAGCAATTCCTTATGCTATGGGTATTAGGCTAGCCAATCCAGAACTCACAGTGGTAGTAACAGGAGGAGACGGTGATCTTCTGGGAATAGGTGTAGGGCATTTCGTTTCTCTAGGAAGAAGAAATATTGATCTAACAATACTAATATTTAACAACCAAGTATATGGTTTAACGAAAGGTCAAGCGTCTCCTACACTTCCCAGAGACGTTAAAACAAAGGCTCTGCCTAAACTTAATATCCAAGACGCTGTAAATCCTATTAAACTTGCATTAGCCTCCGGCTACACTTTCGTTGCGAGAGGATTCGCATACGATGTTCCGCATCTAAAAGAGTTGATTAAGAAAGCTATACTTCATAAAGGTTCAGCGGTAGTAGATATTTTGCAGCCATGCCCCACCTACAACGATGTATACACAAAAGAGTATTACTCTAGTAGAATTGTTAAATTAGAAACATTAGGTAACTGGGATCCCGTGGTGAAATCTCCTGATGAAGTTGAGGAGAAGATTATGAATGCTTGGGAGAAATCAGCATTTCCAGGAGATAAGATCTACATCGGTGTATTCTATCAGAACGAGTTAATACCCACGTATGAGGAGAGAATATCCTCTAGGATACCTAACTATCTAAAATCCCCACCTGCTAAGATACCTATAGCAGTTGATGGTAGACCACTACTCACTGTTTCTCATATAGTGAATCAAAGACTTATATAGTGTATTTAAACTCTTTTTTGATAGATAAGATTATAATTAAGTACACCAAATATCTCTAGGTGATCGAAAATATCTGAGGATAAGATAAGTAGTAAGGTTAGGGAGATTATAGATTATGAATACAAACTCTATAGAGAGAGGACAAAGAGATCAGCTGAGTTATATGAGAGAGCAAGGAGATATTTGCCTGGAGGAGTGTCTTACACAATAAGATACTTCTCCCCGTACCCGATCTATATTAATAGAGCTAAGGGCACCAAGGTTTGGGATATTGATGATAATGAGTACATTGATTATTGGATGGGTCATGGCACCCACATACTAGGACACTCACCAGATTTCGTCATTGAGGCAGTGAATAAAATAGCTATGGAGGGTACTCACTTCGGCTACGAGAACCCCTATGTTGTTGAGTACGCTGAATTTCTAACGAGAACATTACCACACGTTGAACAGATAAGATTCTCATCGAGTGGAACCGAGGCTAATATGCACGCTATAAGGATCGCGAGAGCTTATACGAAGAGGAGATACATAATTAAATTCGAAGGAGGATGGCATGGTGGATTAGACCAGCTCCACGTAGGTGTCACTCCTCCATATAATGATCCGGAGACGTTGGGATTGCCGCAGGATTTCATAAAATATACTCTCGTAGCGCCATATAATAACATTGAGTATGTAGAGAAACTATTAAGAACATATGACGTAGCCGCGGTACTTTTAGAACCGGTTCTCGGTGCTGGAGGATGTATTGAGGCTAGGAAAGAGTTTCTGGTAGAGCTGAGGAGACTAACTGAGCAATATGACACACTTCTTATATTTGATGAGGTCATAACAGGTTTCAGATTAGCTTATGGTGGTGGTCAAGAGTACTATAACGTGAACCCGGATCTTGTGGTTTATGGAAAGATTATTGGTGGTGGCTACCCAGGTGCAGGAGCCTTTGGAGGTAGGGCTTATATAATGGAATATCTCGATCATTTAAAAAGACCAAGGAGTAGAGAGAGAAGCGGTCATAGTGGAACATTCGTGGGCAATCCAGTGACTACAGTTGCGGGATACACACTTGTTAAATATCTCTATGAGCATAGAGGAGATTACGAGAAATTTAATAGTTTATGGGATTGGGCTAGGAGAGAAATAGATAAACTATGCGAAAAAACCGATAGAATGTGTTGGGCTACAGGCACCGGTAATATGTTAGGAATACATTTCACGGAGGAACGTCCATGGGACTCAAGAGCAGCGAGATTAAGAAGAATAAATGAAGATATACCCAAGGCATTACACGTATATATGAGGAATAGAGGGATTTTGTATCAAACAGAAGATCTTATTCATCTACTACCATCAATGAAACATTC
>CAZFDB010000189.1:0-2517 GCA_964517475.1 uncultured Desulfurococcaceae archaeon
GATACCTCTTAGCAAGATCATGAACAATTCTCTCATGAACCACATAGAGACCTGGTTTCTCGAGAGATAATGAGTATTCTATGAATCTCCTCAAATTCTCAATCTTAAGCTCCATAGGACCAACTTCATCGATAGCAATTAGAGATGCACTGTTGATCTTACTCATTAATTTCGTAGCTATTAATGAGGCTTCCTCCTCAACTAAACAGTATTTACCCACTGTTTTCTCGCATGAGCCCCTCCTAAGATCTCTTGTAATAGCCAACCATCTCTCCTCTAAATCAACTAGATCAATTATTTTAAAACCTATTCTAACACCTCCCTCTCTCACCTCGGGGCAGTAGAACCCTATTACATCAACATCTTCTTTTCTCAAGAGATCTATTGTCTTCATAAAAACAGTAGTTTTACCAACACCTGGTCTTCCCGAAATAAATATTTTCATGGAGGACCCAGAAGGATCTTACTTAGATAAATCTGTTATTATATGTTTCTCAACATCTCTTATATTAACTATCTCAGCATCTGTACTCTCATTAATCTCATCAATATATAGTTCTCCGTGTTTATCCGAGACAATATATGGTTTACAACCCGTATACTGAGAGAATTTTAATGCGTCGAATAATTTCCTCCTCATCTCCGTCTCAGCCATTTCTCGAAGAGATATTCTTGTTATTGTGAAGAGATTATTTCTGAAGACGCCTATTATATCAGGTGCTGTTCTGCGTATCCTAATAGCTTTCGCGCCTCTATCAATAATTTTCTTAACTATCTTATCCTCCTTAGATGAAACAGTCATTAATTTATTGATTAGTTTCTCTTTATCAAAGTTATACAACTTCTCTGAGAAGAGATCTATTTCACCGATAATATCTTCTCCTAATAACTCCACTAATTTCTCAGCATGATCTATCTCAGGATCCATTAAACCTCTCTCGTACTCATACACGGTTTTTCTACTAACGCCGATCCTATCAGCAACCTCACCTATACTCATTCCTCTTCTCTCACGTTCTCTTCTTAATCTCTCACTATTGATCCTCACATAAAAAGATCCTCTCCATTGATATATGAAGATCTTCTCATTATTTATGAAGCTCAAGAATGTCTTTGTATCAACTATAGATACATTCTTTTTCTCGTGGATAATACCAGGCTCTACATCTTCTCCCTCAATTTTCTCGGACACCACTAGTGAAGAGACTCCTAGTAAAGCTCTACTCGCTATAAGATCACGATACTCTTCATCGTGAATATCTAGAGAGTCTCTAGTGATTTTAATCAATGCTTTTTTCTCAACAATTATATCAACAGATCTTCTCTTAAATGGATATTTCAAAACAACTATTCCGTATCCTTTTCTCTCTAGACTCCTCTTTATTTCAGAGATTCTGAGCTCACTATAATCAGACCCTGTCTCAACCACATCGTCTCTATAAGATCTCTTTATCACCACTAATATCCCAGCCAATATATGATTCTTGTATAATAGTTAATATTATTAAACTATTAAATTTCTTTAGAAGTGTTTTAACAGCTTCGTATCTCAATATGCATTCCTCTATATCTACAGTATCCTCCTCAAGAATCTTGTTGACCACTAATCTACGTAAAAGATACATGTAATCTTTGTTACAATCAACTATTCTATATAGTGATGTTCCCGAGATCTTCCCTATGACAATTGGTAGTATAGGTTTGTCACTCAATAAGTTGTCTAAGACCTCTAGAAAATTCTTTAGATCATCTCTCGAGAACATGTGAGTTGATCCGTCTCTTAGCTTAATTAATGGATACTCCTCATCTAATAGTCTCAGAACACTTTTTTTCTCAGCTGGGTGATGAGAGCTGATCCTATCAATTATATATTTATAGTACCTCGTGAATCTAGAGACATCATCTGAGTTTATGATATCACCAACTCATAATTATTTCGCTGAGTAATAATAATTATATCTATCTTTTGCTGATATCTACACAATTTATTTTCTCGTCTCCTCCTCTGGCTATTATCTCGAGTCTCTCCTTAATATGTATCAATGCTCTCGACAAAACTCTATTGTTGTCGTAGGAATGCAGTATGTTCTCTGCAATCTCTTTATATTCTCTCTGTGATTTCAGTATCCTAACCTCTTCTATTAATAATGGCATCGCTCTTACAATATTATCCACAATAGTTATTGAGGCTGTGCGAGAAGTTCTTGATAAAGGATTCAGATCCACAGCAACAACTATTTTACCTAATTTTCTCAGTGCCTCCGTCCTATCACCATCCTCAAGCGGCACAAAGACAAGGTCTGCGATTAATATCCCTTCTGGACTAACTCTTCTACGATCACTGTGGATCTCCGGTATCGTTGCCGTGGCATCTTCTAACCCGAGTATCTTCTCAGCACCGAAGGTTTTTAGCAACTCTGCTATTTTCTTGGATCTCTCTAAACTTCTATAGAATAGATTTACTTCAATTAATGAATTAGTTTCTTTAGCTAATTCAACGATCTCTTTAGCGACTAG
>CAZFDB010000190.1:0-2480 GCA_964517475.1 uncultured Desulfurococcaceae archaeon
TAATGGGCTGTTTTTCTTGAGTAGTCAAAAAATTAGTTATCTAGAATGGATGCTCCAAGTACTTAAACACTCAGTTGAGTTAGGTGGTTTTCCAGAGGAGGTTTACCAGATCCTTAGTAAACCAGAGAGAGTTTTGATGGTTAGTATACCTGTTAGAATGGATAATGGTAAAATAGTTGTTTTTGAAGGCTACAGAGTTCAGCACAACAGTGCTTTGGGACCGTATAAGGGGGGCATAAGATTTTCCCCGGAAGTTGATTTAGAGACTGATATGGCTTTGGCTCTAGGAATGACTCTTAAGAATTCTTTGAACGGCCTCCCCTACGGAGGTGGTAAAGGAGCTGTCAAGGTAGATCCGAAGAAGTTGTCATCAGGTGAGTTGGAGAGGCTCTCAAGAGGATATGCGAGAGCGATAGCTCCATTAATAGGAGACTTGATCGATATACCAGCACCAGACGTGGGCACAAATCCTCAGATCATGGCTTGGATGGTTGATGAATACAGCAAGATCAAGGGATACAATGTTCCTGGAGTATTCACAGCCAAGCCACCGGAGCTGTGGGGTAATCCAGCCAGGATATACTCCACAGGCTTCGGAGCAGCGCTAGCGGCGAAGATAGCCGCGGAGAAGTACTTAGGTGGTTTCGAGGGTTTAAGAGTATGTGTCCATGGAGCCGGGAACGTTGGTATATGGGCCGCGATCTTCGCAAAAGAATTCGGTGCAAAGGTAGTTGGTATATCTGATACATCAGCAACAGTATATGATCCTGATGGAATAGATGTTGATTTAGCGAGGAGAATAAAAGAATTTGGTGAACCGGGTAAGAGAGCATTAATATACTACCCCAAAGGAAGAAAATCAAATGATCCATCAGATGTACTATATCTAGACTGCGATGTGTTGATCCCGGCAGCGGTGGAGAATGTTATTCGCGAAGACAATGTTCATAAGATCAAAGCAAAATTAATTTCCGAAGGAGCAAATGGACCAACGACCCCGGATGCTGAGAAGATACTGCATGAGAAAGGAGTTGTTGTAGTACCTGATATCGCGGCTAATGCAGGTGGTGTGATCATGTCTTATCTCGAGTGGGTCGAGAATCTACAGTGGTATTGGTGGGATGAGGAGGAGACTAGGAGAAGACTTCAATCAATTATTGAGAATAATATTAAGAGATTGATAAATAAATTCGAGTCTATGAGATCTGAGAAGAAAACTATTACTATGAGAGAAGTAGCATTTGTATTAGCTGTTGAGAGAATATATAATGCAATGAAACTCAGGGGCTGGATCTGAATCTCTCGGTAAGGTTTTCCTAGTTTTAATCGCGATTTAACTTATATTATTTTTTTTAAAACAATAATTATTTTAGAAGTTTCATTAATAGGTCACGGTGAGAGTGGGAGTATATCGGCTCATGAAAATAAAAATAATAATCGTAGCAAGATCATGATTGTGATACCAGTTAAGAATGAGGCTGCGGCTATTGGCGAGGTTATTAAAGAGATCTTGAGCAATGGTTTCTCAAGAGATGAGATCTTGGTTGTTGATGGGTGTAGTAGTGATGATACTGTTAAGATCGCTGAATCATATAATATCCTCGTTATAACCCAAGAGGGTAGTGGGAAAGCCGATGCTATTAGAACAGCGATTAAGTATCTCGAGTCGCGTAAAATCTATCCTGAGTACGTAGTGGTTATAGATGGAGATTATACATATCCCGCTCATCATATAAGAGAATTAATCGAGAAAATTGAGGAGGGTAAAGATCTTGTTATTGGGGCGAGAAAATATTTTGAGGAGGGTTCAATAAATTCTTTATTCAGATTCGGCAACAAGATCCTTACAACAATGTTTAATTTATTATTTGGTGCGAAGTTATCAGATGTTTTAAGTGGCTTATATATTATTAGAACAGAGATCCTCAGAGAATTATTATTTGAGACAAAACATTTCTCGATTGAGTCTGAGATAGTTGCCCACGTAGCATCAACTGGTGGCGAGATTGATGAGATCCCTATCAAGTATAGGAGGAGACTTGATCCAAGAGCAAAGAAACTTAAGATTGTGGATGGTGTGAGAATATTCTATGACATGATTAGATTAACTTGGAGATATAATCCAACTCTAATGATTTTTCTAGCAGGGTCGCTAATGCTTATACCAGGATTAGTATTAGGTCTATACGTAGCCTACCACCACTTCTTCATAGGAATAACATATTTTGTTAAGGGATTAGTAGCTATAATGCTGACATTAGCAGGTTTCCAATCACTTCTACTAGCAATACTAACAATTTATCTGAAGAGAAGCGAGATCAGGATCATGAAGATGTTAAGAAAATTACGTATGGGATGAAAAGATCCTCTAAACCATGTATCAGTAAACTCTCCCCGAATCACTTAACCACGATACTTCTCAAAGAGAATCGTTTGAGATGAGTTATGCGGGGGGTGGGATTCGAACCCACGCAGGCCTA
>CAZFDB010000191.1:0-2456 GCA_964517475.1 uncultured Desulfurococcaceae archaeon
TCTCGTAATTGTTGCTTAATATTCTCGAGACCTCCTATATCACTCCATCTAACCTCAGGCACCTCCACAAAGACTTCTCTGATAAGTGTTGGTTGAACACTATTCATTGCGTGAAGGAAATCTCTCATCTCAACTTTTAATTGAGATAATTTTTCTGGAGGTATGGGTTTCGAGAGATCTATTGCTTGATCTTTTATAAATCTTCTTAGAGCACTCATAGCTGCTTCTTTGACTAATGCGGCAATATCAGCTCCAGTATAACCGTGTGTCATATCAGCTAATTTATCTAGATCAATGTCTTCTGCTAATGGAACATTTCTTGTGTGAACAGCCAGGATCTCTCTTCTAGCTCTGCGATCAGGGGGTGGTATCTCGATCTCTCTATCAAACCTACCAGGTCGTCTAAGAGCAGGATCTACTGCTTCGATTCTGTTTGTCGCTCCGATCACGACCACTCTCCCCCTACTCTGTAAGCCATCCATTAAAGTTAATAGTTGAGCAACTACTCTCTTCTCCACTTCACCTATAACTTCACTACGCTTAGGTGCTATAGCGTCTATCTCATCAATAAATATTATTGCTGGAGCATTCTCCTGAGCTTTTTTGAATACCTCTCTCAACCTCTCCTCAGACTCTCCATAGAATTTACTCATGATCTCTGGACCATTGATTGCTATGAAGTATGCACCTACTTCATTAGCCAAGGCTTTCGCAAGTAATGTTTTCCCAACTCCTGGTGGCCCGTACAGAAGTATTCCCTTAGGAGGTTCAATACCTAAGTGTCTAAAGACCTCGGGATGTCTCATGGGGAGTTCAACAATCTCTCTTAATTTCTCTTTAACCTCCTCAAGATCTCCGATATCCTCCCAAGAGACTTTTGGAATACCCTCCAAGGCTCTCTTAATCTCTTCTACAGGTTCGTATCTAACATTAATCTCTGTCCCCTCGGTCACGTAGACAACATTTGATGGTGATGTTATTCTCACAAAGAATTTGATCGGTCTGCTATATATAGGTTGTATAAAAACACCAATGATCTCTCCTCTAGATATAGGTTTATTCACTAGTTGTTGCCTAATATATGAACTATACTGATTAAGAGACTCAGCTAATCCTCTCATATATTCTTGATTAGGTGCTATAAATGGGATCATGTAAAGATCTTCGGGTGCTTCCATAGGAATCAAAACAATTCTGTCCGCAGGAGAGATCTTGGGTTCTGGGAATATACTCACGACTTCCCCAACACCTACGCCAAGGGTCTCTCTTATGTAACCATCTATTCTTATAATATTCCTATCCTCATCCTCGGGATAACCAGGCATTGCTTGAGCATATGCTACAGAACCCTTACCAGCTCTTATACCTATGAAATCACCTGGTTCTAAACCAATTTCTTTCATAACTCGTCTAGGGATCCTGGCGTATTTCTTAGCCACATCTCGGGGCTTAGCTGCATCTACTATGAGCTCTACTTCCCTTCTCGCCGTATCTTTCTTAGCACTCATTATAACTCTCCATATAATATAGTTGTCTAAGAATTCTTAAGACATTAATATACCTGAAGCCCTATTAGAACTTTAGACTACCCTAATAAGTTTCCTATTGAAAATCAATCTCAGAGATTCTGGGCCTCCTCTCTTAGCTATACTTAGATAGATATTCCCTGTTTTCTCGATATTAATCCATTCCGATTGTAGACCTATGAACCTAGCTTTTTCACCCTCCTCCAAAATATTTCTTAAACCAAAGATATACGCGTTATTAACAGTCGCTATCTTAAGAATATCTTTTGGACTTAACGTCGCACCCTGGATCCTAGATAAATTGATTAAATACTCGATTTCTCTCCATAAATCCGGTTTTATCCACCCAGAATTATCTGTACCTAACCCCAGTGTAATCCCTGTCTCAAGTATTCTCCTAAGATCAACTATACCTGAACCAAACCACATATTACTTCTTGGGCATAGAATTAACGCTATTTTTCTCTCTCTTAATGTAAGTAGATCCTCCGAGTTTAGATAGATACCATGCACGACCGCTCTGAGTCTCCTCAGATCTTTAATTAACTCAAAATCTTTCTCTTCTCTCACCTCTCTCGTCTCCGCTACATGAGATATGATCCAGAGATCCTTTATTTCAGATATAGTATCTATTCTCTTTAGATTCTCGGAGTTGTAATAATGAGGCGATGATATCCCGATCCACTTAGTAAATTTCGAAGTTTCCTCTAATTCCTCCAGATCTATTGTGTCATTACTTTTCAAAACGGGCATGTAAGAAGGTATATATATTAATATGTCTCTAAATTTCTCGGCGGCCTCTAAACCGTATCTAAGGCCTCTCAAACCATTTTCTCTAAAATCATTAATTACTAAGACCCCTGACTCAAGTGATAATCTAAGACTTCTCTCAATAAAACTACTTATATATTCTTCGTATAAGTTTAATAA
>CAZFDB010000192.1:0-2364 GCA_964517475.1 uncultured Desulfurococcaceae archaeon
TTCAAGAGAGGTAATCAATAGATTAAGAAGTTATATATTAATTGCTAAGGAGAAGTTATCTAGATTATGTAAACAAAAGATCAGTCTTAGAATAGGTGTTGTGTACCCATGCCTAAATAAAGTGGCGATCCCTGACCCGATCACGTATATACAGGCGTCTGGGAGAACATCCAGGATCCTTAACGGAGTTTTCACCTTAGGTCTCTCAGTAGTATTGTTTAGGGATGAGGATCTTCTCAACTTATTTATTAAAAGGATCCAGAGATATCTTCACAACACCTCTTTTAAAAGATTTTCTGAGCTGGATCTCGGTGAGATAAAGAGAGAGCAGGATATTAGTAGGAAAGGATCCTCGGGATCCTCAGCGAATCCTGTTTGGGATGTGAAGAGTATTTTGATGATTGTGGAGTCGCCTACTAAAGCGAGAACAATAGCACAGATCTTCGGGTCTAGATCTAAGAAAATAGTAGGTGATGTTATACTGAGAGAATTCAGTTTAGCAACTAGCAAAGGAACTTATGTGGTTGGTGTAGTACCTTCACTTGGTCACGTAACGGATCTTGTTGAAAACGAGGGTTTCTATGGGTTAGAGGTGTTGAATAGAGATCCTGTCTTAATATATGGGTATATCAAGAAATGTTTATCCTGCGGATATCAGTTTTCTAGTGATAGTGATGTATGTCCTCGTTGCGGAAGTGATAAGATCAGGGATCACGCGAAAACAATAAGTATTCTTAGGAAATTAGCTCAGTTATACGATGCTATTTACTTAGCCACAGACCCTGATAGAGAGGGTGAGAAAATAGCATATGATCTCAAGAATCTTCTTAAACCCTATAATAATAAGATCTATAGAGTAAAATTTCATGAAATAACTAGAGAAGCTCTCTTAAAAGCAATTGATAATCCAGGAGATGTAGATACGAAACTTGTTTATTCCCAGATTATTCGTAGAGTAGATGATAGATTAATTGGTTTCTTGATTAGTAGAGAGTTGCAAGAAAGGTATGGAATGAAATGGTTAGGTGCTGGAAGAGTTCAGACACCAGTTCTTTCCTGGGTTATTGAGACGTATCAGAATTACTTGAGCAATAGAGGTTACTGGATTGGCTTCGTAACTGAGTTCTCCGATAAATTAGGCGTTGTGAAAATATTTGTTAGAAGTAGAGAAGAAGCTGAGAAATTAGCGAGTGAGAAGAAACTTTATATAGATAGAGTTGAGAGAGAAAGAAGAATAATTACTCCACCACCACCATTTACAACAGATACATTAATAACTACTGTCAACAGTATCTATAGAATAACTCCATCAATTATAATGAGAGTTGCTCAGGACCTCTTTGAGAGTGGTTTAATAACTTATCATAGAACAGACTCAACACATGTGTCAGATCATGGTATAAGAATCGCTAAACAATTCATCGCATCGAGATACAGCGAAGAGTTATTCAAACCAAGATCCTGGGGAGAGGAGGGGGCTCATGAATCTATTAGACCTACACATCCTATTTCCTCTGATGAGATCTTAGAATCAATATTATCTGGTGAGCTACCTATGGCTAAAATAGATGATCTTCATAAGAAGATCTATGATATTATCTTTAGAAGATTTATCGCTAGTCAAATGAGGGAGGCGGAAGTAGAGATATGTAGAGTACATTTATCGGTGGGTGGGTACAAAATCTCTATCGAGGGTATATGCTCGGTTTTTGATGAAGGGTTTTTGAGGATCTATAACTACTTCAGATATATTCCAAGTGATTTCTTAATTAAGGGTGGCTACTTTAATATTCTAGATACAAAAATATGGAGAGGTTCTTCAACAAAATTGTTGAGTAGCGGAGATGTGATTAAATTAATGAAGGAACGTGGTATCGGGAGACCAAGTACGTATGCTAGAACTATCGAGAATATTAGAAGACATGGATACGTGATTGAGAGTAAGAAACGTAACTATTTGATACCGACTAAGACTGGTTTACTCGTTCGAGACTTCGTAGCGAGACTGTATCTTGTGATAACGAGTGAGGAGGCTACAAGGATCCTTGAGGAGAGAATCGAGAGAGTAGCGTCAGGTTCTGAGGATCCGGATAAGATTCTTGTGGATATATTGAGAGAATTGATAGGATTGGATCTGAGTAGTACCAAGTCTCAACTTGATAGAATTAATGAAATATTGAATATTATTGAATCCTCGAGATAATAATATTCAGATCTTCGTACTTTTTAAATATCTACACACATATAAAATTAATATATAGATGGCACACTCATGTATACTGAGATTTTAATAAATTCTGTTAGATGTCTAGAGAAGAATATGTCTGTGAGAGTAATGGTTCTAAAGGATCTTGGGAGAACCTT
>CAZFDB010000193.1:0-2338 GCA_964517475.1 uncultured Desulfurococcaceae archaeon
TCTGCTCGGTATTAATTGGGTTGTTCTGGATGTTTGGCTATAATTATTTTGCTCACGTAGTTCTAACTACTCTACCTATCAAGGGTGTTAAGGAGATTCATTTCGAGTTGAGTATATTGATTATGTCGGTGTTAATCGCTCTCGTAGCTGTCTTATTCGCTGTATTCACGTATCAGATTATGAAGATAGAGATTTATCTAAGAATATCGAGTATAGGATTTGTTAAAGCATTGCATGATTTTCTGTATGATAGATGGGGTATTAACCCGATCCTCTATATAATCTTCGTAGACGGTTTCTCCGGCCTAGTTAAGTATGTGGGGAGATACTTTGAGGATCTGGTTGTTGACGGTTTCTATCACAGAGCTCTCGTCGTATTTGCTGATCGTCTAAGCAGGTTATTTAGATCTATTCAACTCGGTTTCTTAAATATTTATTTAATTGCTCTATTAATTGGTTTCTTGGTACTCTTATCATTGGGTTTGTGGGTGAGGTGAGATTAGATGGTTGATATAATCAATATTTTATTCAATGCCTATACACAGATCCTGGTTTCATTATTAATAGGCGGGTTTGTAGCTGTTTCTATTACTAAGATATTTGATATAGGTCCTTCCTTCCCAAGGAATCTCTCAAGGACTTTAATTGTTGTTCTCTTGATCTATGTGATCATCCTGATCATATTTTATCCGAGGTATTCTCCCCCGATCTATAGGATGTCCCCCTTCTTTGCTTATGTAGATGGAATGATCTTGATGATTTCATTAGCAATTCTTATAAGTAGTTTTATTGTGATTTCCTCGTATCCCGTTGGGTCTAGTGATATATCGTCTGTATCAGCTGTGTCTCTGCTAGGTGTCTTAGGTTCTATATTAATTAGTTTCTCTATTGATCCTGTTGCTATTATTGTTTCTTGGGCTCTTCTATCTATTGCCTCATATGCTATTATTGCGTTATTTAAGGATCCTTTGTCTCTTGATGCGTCGGCTAGGTACGCTGTTGTTGGTGTTGTTGCTTCGCAGTTTCTTCTTTTGGGTCTCGGGCTACTTATATTATTTAACTTTGTTGTTTTCTCAGGAGTATTGTCTCATGGTTTTATTGGGCAAGATGTATATAGATTGATCCTTATGCTATCTATTTCTATGCTACTAGTTGCTCTGGGCTTCAAATTAGGTTCCGCCCCGTTTCATTTCTGGCTTCCGGATGTTTATGGTAGAGGTTCTCCATATGCTATAGCTGGTGTCGCCGGGTTCATAAAGATTGGTTTGGTGGGGTTCTTGCTGAGGTTCGCTATCTACGGCTCTGGTCTGGGGTATATATCTGGTTTCTCGGGGTCGGGTATTGATCCTGGAGTGTTTTTCTATACTGTTGCTCTACTATCTGTTCTGAGTATGTTGATTGGTTCTATCACGCCTCTTACTCAGAGTAGTATTCAGAGGATCTTGGCTTTTAGTTCTATTGCTCATATAGGCTTCATATTTATTGGTGTTGCTGTTCTCAGTATTGTGCCTCCTAACTCCACTGCCTACTTATTTGCTTTTGCTGGTGTCTTGATACATGTTCTTGCTTACTCTATTAGTAAATCTAGTATGTTTGTCCTAGTAGGTTTCATGAGATCTGTTTATGGATCCTCTGACTTATCATTGGTTTCTAGTGTCTCTACGAAACCTGGTTCTTTAAAGACTTCGGTAATTATTCATTTAGCTAATTTAATAGGTGTTCCTCCTCTACCTGGTTTCTGGGGGAAGTTGCTATTATTTTTATCAGCAACTTATAGTGACCCTAGGCTATATCTAGGATTTATCCCCTGGTTATCTCTCCTAGGTATTGTGGCTAGTATCTTCTCTGTATTCTACTACTTGAATATTATAAGAGCTGTCTCTATAGAGGGTGGCGGGTCCGGGGGGTCTAGAGAAATTAGATTTATTGATAGACATGATCTTTTCTACCCATATATCGCTTCGTTAATAGTTATTGCCTTGGGCATATTAGCTCCTGGTATCATGGTTTATTTAAGATTAATATAGTGATGATCTGGAACAAAATATTATAAGCTTTGTAAAACTATAATATTAATGGTCTCTAAACCCTCTAGACATCCCGCGGCTCCCGGCGGCGGCTCACCCCGACGGAGGGTGAAACCCTCAGGATGAGGAGGTGGCCTCCAGCCGCGGGGATAAAATCACGCTTATATACATGGGAGCTCGGAAAACTGGGGCTCTAACCCCAGGAACTCCGGGCTCGACGCAGACACCCCAACAGGCATACACCACTCACTGCAGCCCCACGGCTCTGCGGCCGTGACTCCGCTTGATCCTGGCGGACCCGACCGCTATCG
>CAZFDB010000194.1:0-2317 GCA_964517475.1 uncultured Desulfurococcaceae archaeon
TAATATCCTACGGATGCCGCGGTAGCTCAGCTCGGTAGAGCGCTGCCCTGGTAAGGCAGAGGTCCCGGGTTCAAATCCCGGCCGCGGCTCTAAAATCATATTTTGATAATTATTGTGCAAGATCTTTGACTCCTTCTATAAATAACCTTGCTCCCTCTATCAATAATCTATAGTCACTGGTTAAGGACACGAAGTTGAATCCCATAGATAATTTATCTCTTGCATCCTCAATTGATTGAGCCATTATCCCAGCTAATTTATTCTTCTCTAATGCTGTGTTAAGTATTTTTCTAATAGTTTCTCTGTATAATGGATTGCTGAAGTCTCTGAAGATCCCTAGAGAGGCTGATAGATCATTTGGTCCTATGAATACTCCTGTTAATCCCTCAATACTCGCTATATCATCTAAGTTATTGATTGCTTCTCTAGTCTCTATCTGAGCTATTAGTAAAACTCTCTTATTCCACTCATAATAATATTTAACAACGTTGTCGAGTCCGTATCTCACACATCTTCTAGGACCAACACCTCTCGTCCCCTCAGGTGGGTATTTGATATAGCTCAAAGCTTTTTTAATATCCTCTGAATCTCTTATTAATGGAATTATTACTCCATCAACCCCTAGGTCAAGAACATACTTGATGTAAACAGGATCATTCCATGGGACCCTAGCAATAGGAGTTATATCACTACCTTTCATAGCCATTAACATAATCTCTAGATCCTTGATAGTAATAGGAGAATGCTCTAGATCAAAAACAAACCAATCGAATTCTAAATTAGACAGTATCTCAACAATCTCTGGATTAGGAATAGTTATCCACAACCCAATACTTGGTCTCCCCGCCTGGATCTTCATATAAAGCCTCGTCACCAAAAATCCCTCGCCAGAATTATATTTATCGACACAAATATGTATAGATGGGAGAAATGGGTAAGTGCTATATATGCGGCACAGAATATCTTGTTTCGAGGAGTCTTGGTGTATGTGGTAATTGTCTGAGGAAATATCCTGAGAAAGCACTAGGGATCGTTAGAGATCTCAGATCTAGTTGGAGAAGATCTATTGGTTTGCCGGAGAGACCTCCCCGAGATGAGAGAGGGTTGCAATGTAATTTATGTGTGAATCAATGCAGGATCCCCGAGGGATCAAGAGGTTTCTGCGGTGTATGGGTAAATAAGGGATCTCTTCTAACACCTCTAGCAGGTCATGGTAAAATGATCCTTTACGCCTACCTGGATCCTATACCTACTAATTGTGTAGCAGCACATACATGCCCGGCATCAACTGGTGCGGGTTACCCGAAATATGCTTATTCTCCAGGTATTGAGTACGGCTACTATAACTTAGCTGTGTTTATGGCTGGGTGTCCACTCGATTGTGTATTTTGTCAGAATTGGGAGCATAAAACAGCTATCTCACACGGTGGAATAGATACATCGATAGTTAAGATTTACACGATCAATGATCTCGTTGAGAGATCCATGGATCCAAGGATACCATGTATATGCTACTTCGGTGGAGACCCCACGCCACATGCATCCATGCTTATACAAGTCTCTAGAGAAATTATTAGGAGAGCAAGTGAGAGAGGATTTATAAAAAGAATTTGTTGGGAGACTAATGGTTTAGAGAACCCCTATATAATGAGAGAGATGGCTAGACTAAGTCTAGTATCCGGTGGCATAGTGAAGATTGATTGGAAGGCTTGGACCCCGAGTATATATGAGGCTCTAACAGGGGTTGATGGGGAAAAGGCTATTGAGAGATTAAAAGAGAATACCAGGATAGTAGCTGAATTAGCTAAGCAGAGACCTGAGATCCCTCTATTAGTGGTGAGTATATTATTAGTGCCCGGCTACGTAGATCCAGAAGAGGTTAGGGGGATAGCGAACTATATAGCTGAGCTAGATCCTAATACACCAATTGTTCTATTAGCATTCCACCCAGATCATCTAATGAGAGATCTTCCTCCTACGAGCCGTAGACATATGGGCGAAGCGGTAAGAGCCGCGAAGGAAGCTGGTATCAAGAATATTTATATTGGAAATGAATGGCTTCTGGGACCATACTATTGATCAAGTAAAACATCTTCTAATGAGGACAAGATCCTGCAAATAACAGCCCAGGTATCCAGGACTTCATCGGCTATAGAGATCCTCGGGTATTGAAGACTAAGTATCTTCTCCGAGAAATCACCTCTCTGAAAACCACCGATTACTAAACCAACACTATCTCTCGAAACTATGTCTCTAGCTAGTTCCTTCGGAGATATTTTCAGACCCTTCTCATGAAGAATATACACAGCATCAAATC
>CAZFDB010000195.1:0-2270 GCA_964517475.1 uncultured Desulfurococcaceae archaeon
GTATATAGTATTTGATAATGTTCTCTTAGGAATAAGCATCTCAGGCTCTTTATTTTTCGATATATCATCTATAATCTTAATAAAACTCTTTCTCAGAACCTCACCAGCTCTTTTCCTAGCCTCAAGATCTGCTTTAGACATGAAGCTACTCATATAAATCTCCTCCCCCACCAATATCATTCAATAGATAAAACAACTTCATTAATAGATTTAATACCTCTGATAGAAGTCTTCTCCCTAGCCATCTCAAGTAACTTTGCTTGGATCTCCTCATAAATCTTCTTATCAAAGGAACTATTGGTAGTGTATAATATACTTAATCCTCTTGACACCTCGGGAATATATTTAAGGAATGTATAGATCCTCCTCATCTCCTCCTCAAGCTTCTTCTTCCTATTCAGATAAATACGTAGTCTCCTAGCTAATTCTCTTAAACCATTCTCAATCTCTCTCTCGATCTCGGGAACATCAGCAACACTCTCCTTACCAACTCCCTTGTAAGGAACCTTAGTGCTACAAACATGTGTTAAAACAGCTAATCTAGAGGGGAATTCTACACCGTAGTTCTTCCAATCTATACTTGAAACAACTTTGAACGAGACATCACTACCCTCATCGTATAGAAGCGGTATCTTATTAGCATATCTCAGCAAAAGTATTTCTTCTGGGAAAGGTGCTTCTGGAACAATGCCTCCATAAGCTATTCCGATCTCGATAATAACCGCGTGTCCTTCGTAAGCAATAGGTTTTCTAGTCACCGCGTCTACGAATTCTGGATTAAATATATTTTGAAGACCTATCTTAATTAATTCTTCACCGATAGGTGATAGGTGATCTGCTGATGGTCTCCTCAGATCTTTGTAATTAGCTATGGCATCTAATAATTTCTTCAAATCATCTAAACTCATTTTCTTAATAGACTGATTAAGTCTGAAACCAGCCGATCTTACTATACCCTCAGCTGTTCTCTCTCCAACACCCTCAAACTCCTCCATCAAGAACTCCTTTAGAGTTTTACTCCGACTTCTCTCAATCATGTCTTTAAGAGATTGAAGATCAATTCCTCTTGGATGAGGCTTAACTTCTTTAGGAGGCTTCGGCATCTTATTCGTGACTCTCTCGTATATATAGATGTTATTCTCAGGATCCTTGAACATTAATTCCGCGTATGGGGTCACTATAGCTGTTCTCTTGATATAGTCTAGAACCTTAGTTTTCGCCCTCGTCCAATCCCCTTTCAGATAAACTTTCACTATAGTTCCATTCCACTTAGATATATTTGGATAAACAGACTCCTCAAGTATAATAGGTTGATTCTTTGCAATATCGATCATTAATTTATAACTGTATACCTTAGAGGATCCTCTGGTGGCACTCGTTACTTCAACAGGTTTACCAACAGTTATTTGACCGTATAAAACAACCATTTTAGCTCCTAAACCAAACATTCCTCTTGTTTGTCTCAAAACATATTTACTGCTGTAAAGCACTCTTCCAAATGCTTGTGGTATATGATTTGGTGGTATACCTACACCATTATCCTCCACTGTTATCGAGTACATCTCTTCGGAGGAGTCTACTTTATCTATCGATACCTTAATACTAGGATATATGCCATGGGTATCTGTTGCATCTAAGGCATTCTCAACTAATTCTCTAACAGCTTGGTACAGAGCTTTAGCAGGATTTGAGAAACCCGCGATCTCCCTATTCCTATAGAAGAATTCCGATGGAGATATAGCTCTGTATCTCTCTGTTACTAGACTCATACTAATACCTCTTTATCACTGATCTAATGCTTATGTATGTATCCTTAAAAAAATTCTGCATATCCCCTATTAGTATTACTCTTCAATCAATTTCTCTAATTCTGAGTAAGGTAGTATGTATTCAATTATACAGTGAGCATCTATACACTCATGATCCTTTTCTCTCTCATTTTTCTTTAAAGAATTAATTCTTAACTCATATCTTCCCCCTCTTCCACCTCTATTCTTAGAAGAATCCACTCTTGATTATCCTCCTCATCACTTATGCATATATAATAAATAAATTCTCTTTTCAGTGATCTTATCTAATTTCGCGAAACCGACTCTGATTAGCTGATAAATCATGTCTCTCAGACCCAATATAATCTCCTCAACATAACCTAGTCTTCTCATAATCTTAAGACCTTCTGGAATGTTCAAGACAGCATTAATCTTATTCTTACCTAGCCACTGTATGATCTGCAACTTCTGCTCCTTAGCTGATAACAGATCTCTTGAAAA
>CAZFDB010000196.1:0-2239 GCA_964517475.1 uncultured Desulfurococcaceae archaeon
GCTCCTTGATAAATAAGGAATATGCCAAATACAAATCAACGGATCCTTTAATAGGTCTTCACGTAGGGTATGAAGAGGATTTCAAACCATTAACACATGTTGCAGGTGGCTATACTGTTCAGGTCTACTCAACTAGTAAATGGATCGGTTTGAGACCACGAGACACTTATTTCTGCACCGTGTGGCCTGGTTGGATAACAGCTTATTCATACATGTTCTTCGGTCCACTCATGATTGGTTCAACAATAATATTATATGAGGGAGGACCAGATTATCCTTCGTGGAATAGATGGTTTGAGATACTAGAGAATTACTCCGCAACACTATTCTTAACTACGAGTGGTGCCCTGAGAGTTCTTAAGAGAAATGTGTCAGAGCCTCTCAAGATATTTAGGTTAGATACTCTAAGAGCTATTCTGACTACTGCAGAGCCTCTTGAAAGAGATGTTTGGTTCTGGGCTTACAAGAGTATTGGATCAGGTACTAAACCTATGATAACCTCTGACCCATCGGAACTCAGTGGAAGGATCCCTGTAGTAAATCTCTATATACAAAGCGAGATTGGCACATTCGCCACTGGTAACCTGATAAATTATGTTTTCCCACCCATAGTACCAGGATCCGCTGGGTTACCAATACCGGGTTTCAACATAGATGTTGTGGATCAAGAAGAGGTATCTGTTAAAGACTCTCCCGGAAGACTAATAATAAGGAATCCATGGCCATCAACACCTATTGAAGCTCCTGATGAATTTCATAGAAATTGGTCCAGAGGCTACTATGATACTGGGGATATAGCTGTGATGAATAAAGATAACTATGTCTTCATCCTCGGAAGAGGTGATAATGTACTCAAGATAAGTGGGTATAGAATAAGTCCTGGAGCAATAGTGAAGACACTGTATAAATACTCTGATAAGGTGGAATATGCTCATGTGACTAAGAGTTTCGATGAGTTGAGATTCGATGTACCGATTATTGTGTATAGAGGTACTGAGGATCCTGAGAATATTAAGAGGATAATTCGAGAGAAATTATCTCCTATCGCAGAACCTAGGGAAATTATTAGAGAAAATGTGTGATACAACGAAATCATTATTAACTTATTTCCTAGATCGATTCGATGCTTCTTAGAAACATTATTTGACCCGTAGATATACCTCCATCGCCTGGTGGTAATTCTCTATGGAGTTTCAGCACCAGATCATTTTCACGTAACACTCTTCTTAAACCCCTGACTATATATGTGTTCACTGAGGCTCCTCCCGAAACAAGTATTTCGTTTCTAGGTAATCTAATTCCTTTAGCCACAGAGACCACAGCCTCTCCTAATGCCTCACCTAACGCCTCTAGTAATGTTCTCGCCAGATCCTCTCTCTTATAGTAATCGATCCTCTCCACCAACCAATTAAGAACAGCTCCGGTGTCAATTATCATTATATTATCCTTTTGCTTAAGTATCTTAGGAGGTTCATCGCGAGTAATATATGACCCTTTGTCCGCCTCAGCCTCTAATTTTATGGGTGGCTCTCCCTCATATGTTCTCTTAAAACATATTCCTAGCAACGCTGAGTATGCATCAAGTGTTCTACCCATACTACTTGTCTTAAATCCTCTCTTCTCTGATGATAATATATATGTTATCTCAACTTCCTCCTCTCTATTCGGTAATGTATTCACAAGATCTTTTTTGACAAGTAATTTGATTACTTCATCTAATGAGTAGTTATTCGCAACCAACATACTTATAAGAGGCTTCACTGGATATATCGCTGCTGTGTCTCCGCCGGGTAAATAAAATGGTTTTAGAGAAGCTAATCTCTTATAATTCCTGTAATCAACCAACATTATCTCTCCACCCCAAATCTCTCCATTATCACCATACCCTGTTCCATCAATAGCTATTCCAAGGCTCTCTTCTCCTAACTCGTATCTCTCCTCAACCATGAGAGCATTGATATGTGCATGATGATGTTGAACTTCGTAGATAGGGGCATTGAATCTCTCAGCTAATTTCTTAGCTACTTCTCTACTGTGGTAGTAGGGGTGTTTATCTACGGCTACCGCTCTTGGTTTTATATTATATGTATTTATGAACCACATAAGCTCTTTCTCAAGATCCTCTATATTCCCTGGATCATCTAAATCTCCTATGAATTGTGTTGGGAGAATCTTGTTCTCGAAACTAACTGCACCGGCTACCTGCAACTCTGCTCCAACCGCTACGAATTCTCCTACG
>CAZFDB010000197.1:0-2216 GCA_964517475.1 uncultured Desulfurococcaceae archaeon
TCTCTAAACCTCTCGCAACCAATGTTGTTATTGCTGGAGCAAGAGTTGATGGTATATGAACAGCAATCCATGTCCAGGGGTATGTGATGGTTGTGCTTAGTTGAGTAAGTATTCCTCCGAGGCTCGAGGCTATGTGAATAGATAATAGAGATGATAGTAGTGTTGCGAGTATCATCAGAGGTGTTGGTGAAAGTATTAGTAGCACACCGATTCTTCTCGATAGACCTTGTTCATTGAGTATCCTCAATTCTCCCTCGATCGTCTCCGCGTATATGAGAGAGATAACCACCCCGAAACTTGACAAGATCGCTACCACAACCCCCATAATTGACAAGATCTCGTTTTGGAGAAACTCCCCTCCTCTATACACACCGACGCCGCTGGATGAAATTGGTCTGCTACTAAGGATTCTTTGAAGAATCATGGGTATACTAATACGGTATTCCTCGAGACCAGACGCTTTACATGAGGAGCTGATCCTTGAGTAGCTGTATGTGCCGCTACCTAATCCCTTAAGCGTTCTCAGACCCTCATCACTCATTATAACCGTTTTCTCAAGCTGAGGGTTATCAGTGTTGAATAATCCAACAATCACATAAGATGCCTCGTTCCCACTCACAAGATCCTTTATATTTATCTTTGAACTCAACCCTACTCCTAGAGCCTCCGCCAAGGCTTTACTTATTGAAGCCTCCCATATTTTCTCAGGCCATCTCCCAGTGATTAGGTCAATGTCTATGAAGTTAGTCATATTGTTTATGTTGCCTCCAATAGCTAGTGCAACTATATCATTGATCTTGATCAGTGATACTAGCTCTAGGCTGTAGATACTGCAGTTCTTGGGAACAAGATTATTTGGGTTCTGGGCACTCATGAAGATAGCTATTGATCCTGAGGAGGTTAATATTAATCCTCCTCTCGGAGGAATTTCTAGGTCAGAGATCATTGTTATTGCTGAGTAGAATACTATGCCTGTGGATAATCCTGTTAAGAATATCACTAAATAAATCATTAATGCACTTCTAGTAGTGCTTAGATGAATAAATATTTTTGTGAGACTCATCACCTACCCCTCAGCAGTATGATTAGATATATGAATGAGATCAAGGCACCTAAAAAACTGATGAAACAGATCTCTATTAGACGCTCAGTATCTATAGCTGGTTGAGCTAGCATGGATCCGTACAATATATTTATGGTTCCCATAACCATGTGCTCAATAGTTAAGGTGAGTGGGGCTGAGAGAATAGTTGCTAAGATCACTCCTAACCCAAGCAGTGATATGGTTGCTATAGAGATTATCAGCGGGTTCCCGCCCTGAGCAACAGCGATCCTAAGATCCTTGGATACTCTCCTAATAACCATTATCGAGAGTGTTGCTGATGACAATATTGCTAAGACGTTAATGCTTCTCTCGTAGAAGATCATTATTTTATCAATTGATTGCTCCAGAACATTTATTAAGGAGCTTGTGTCTCTTCCTCTAACAAAGATCCTTGCACCACCTAGATACTCCGAGTCTCTGGGAATATCCTCCGGGTTGAGAACTAAGCATTTGCTCAGGACCCCTGGTAATGATGCGTCATTATAAACTTTGAGAACCAGTTTCTTATCACCTATAACTAATTCTTTGGGTGAGTCGTAGATACTCCATAGGCTTCTGGATATTATTGCGGTTCCTTTGCTTGGTAGAATTGGTTGAGGGGTTGATAAATTACTTAGTGGAGTAACTAAACATATTGTTTCTCTACTCCTATTACCAATATCTGCTTCAATGATGAACATCTCTAGATCCAGTGATGTTCCCATGGATCCTCCAATGATCTTCTGCACAGACTCGTTTATTTTGTAGCTGATTATGGATAGAGTAGATAGTGGAGCTATGTATGAGGTGATTATGATTGCTAGGATCAAGATAAACATTAAATAAATCCTTGTTCTAGCCACAGCTAATATGATTAGACGATTCATAGAAACCCGATCTCTTCAAACTCGATCTTGTCACCATGAATATATAGGTTCAGCATCTACTTAGCCTCCCCTGCGAGATGCATATACTGAAGCTCTCACCATAGTTCTTGTTAAGCTCAGTTGTTGTCATCAGCACAGCACCCCCGCGCCTCAGATGCTCTCTAAATAGCTCTTTTGCCAGCTCCTCAGAGTAGTCATCGAGATGTGAGAATGGTTCATCAGCCACTAATAGAATAGGTTCCTTA
>CAZFDB010000198.1:0-2190 GCA_964517475.1 uncultured Desulfurococcaceae archaeon
CTCAAAGTTGCTGTGGGGAAGATCCTTCCATCGCTGTCTCTGAAGAATATTAATGTGAACTCGCCTATCTCAGGATCCTTGTCATCCTTGGTGTCATGCCCACCAACAGGCATTTGATGCAGAGGACACCAACCAACCGGGTATGTACCTCTTACCAAGTATTTCTTATCGAATAATTTCTTGAATTGCCATCTAACAAAACTCTGGAACTCTGGATCCACGGTAGTGAACTCTCTTCTCCAATCTATACCTAGACCAAGTCTCCTCATACTCTCTCTAGAAACATGATGGAAGTATCTTGCTAAAGCCAAAGGATCTTTCATCTTCTCAATTTCTCTATCAGGCACACGATACAATGTTTTGAACAGATCAATTAATTCGGGATCTTTATTAGTTATAGCCTCAGCCATAGTAAGTATAGGTGTGCCTGTATAGTGAAAACCCATTGGATACAAAGTGTTATATCCTTTAAGTCTCATATATCTAGCAACTATATCAGCGAGTAGAAAAGATCTTACGTTGCCTATATGCACCGGTGAATTTGGGTATGGAAAGGCAGCTGTTACAAAGAACTTAGGTCTATTATCCTCAGGATCCGCCTCAAAAATCTTCTTTGAAAACCACTCTCTCTGCCATTTATCAGCTATGTTATTAAGCCAATCCACCATTTCTCTCAGGATCTTCTCCTGAGCCACTGAGAATTATATTCACCTACGATATATACTATTCTCACTTGGTATTTAAAGAGAGTGTATAAAGACTTCAATAATTATTTTATGAGAAAATTAATTTATGGGTGCTCTCAATAAATTCAAGTATTATTGATGAAGTCGCTAGATATTCTAGATCTTATAAAGACACTATTGAGGTTCTAAGCGATTTCAGAGAGATCTTGAGGAGAGAGTGGGAGAGAAGGAGATATCCTAGAGGACTTGTTAGACTCGGTGAGGGAGGATTTTATGCTATAGGTGATCTTCACGGGGATCTAGATACTTTGGAAAAGATACTATTTACGTATGGACTACACGATCATCTAAGAAATGGTGGCTACGTTGTTTTCTTAGGAGACTATGTTGATAGAGGTTATGCTCAACTGGAGGTTCTGTTAACCGTAGCTCTACTCAAAAGAGATTTTGGTGAGAAGATTATTGTTTTAAGAGGTAATCATGAGGGTCCGCAACATCTACCGCCTTATCCACATGACTACAGAGATGTGCTTAGATACAGATTTGGTTTAGATGGCGAGGAGATCTATAGATTATCCAGAGAAATATTTGATCTAATGCCATACGCAGCCTACCGCGAGAAGAAGATATTATTTGTTCATGGCGGTATTCCTGTATTCTCAACTCAGAGTTGCTCAAGTAGTATTGAGTGTATCTTGGATGCTGACAACCCATATAGTCCTGTTCTAGAAGAAATTCTCTGGAATGATCCGTTGAGAGGGTTCGAGGATATTGATTATCTACCTAGTCCACGAGGAGCCGGTTATCTATGGGGGGTGAGTATCACGAGAGAATTTCTGAGAAAAACAGGGTTGAGATTCATTGTGAGAGGACATGAACCATCTGCCACAGGATATATGCTGGATCATGAGTATAAGGTTCTTACATTATTCTCTCGTTTAGGCGAACCTTACTTCAATACATATGCGGCAATAGCTGATCTAGGGAACATAGATCTTTTTAATGAGTTCAGTGGAGATATGATTATATTGATTAAGTATACTTGAGATAATGAGATAATTAGGAATAAAAACAAAAATATATTTGATACTCCAAATATTATATCTCGGGGTATTAAATGGCTGAGACGATTCCTCCTGAGCTACAGCAGTATTTAGTTAAACTTCAGCAATTAAGAGCAAAGTTGAATCAGATATTAACTGAGAAAAATATTGTGCAGGCACAACTACGCGAGGCTGAGAGAGCTCTAGAGATCCTGAGGAACTTATCTTCTGAAACACCTATTTATAGATCAGCGGGTCACTTAATGGTAAGGGTCTCTAAGGAGGAGGCTGAGAGAGATCTTAGTGATAAGAAAGATATATTAGAACTTAGACTTAAGAGTCTAGAGAAACAAGAATCATCGCTAAACACAGAGATTAAGGGTATTGAGGGCAAGATCAACGAGATCTTAGGTAGATACTATGGAGCAACAACAAGAAAAGGAGGAGGCTGAGAGGAGTAG
>CAZFDB010000199.1:0-2149 GCA_964517475.1 uncultured Desulfurococcaceae archaeon
TATGGTCTGGCTAGTGGCGATATATCTCTTGGGTAGAGTGTTATGAAGGTTGGGTCCCTAAGTTTCTTCTCAACTGTTTTCTCAAAGATCTTCTCTAGAATCTTACCTCTCCTAGGATCAGTTGTTTCCACACCTAATTCATCGGCTATTCTAAGGATCTCCTCATGATCCTTATTCTTAACCTTGACACCACCTATTCTCTCAATAGCTTCTTCAAGAGATATTCGGGTCCAGGGTCTTGTGAAATCAAGAACCTCTATCTCCCCATTTTCTCTCTTTATCTCAATCTTGTATTCACCAAAGACCTCTTTGACAGACTCCGAGATAAGTTCCTCGGTCAACTCCATCATATCAGTCCAGTCACCAAATGCTTTATACGCCTCCAACTGAACAAACTCTGGGTAATGTGTAGTATCAATATCCTCGTTTCTGAAACACACTGCTATCTCATATACTCTCCCTATACCCGCCACCACAAGTTTCTTTAAATAAGTCTCTGGAGCAATACTTAGATAAGCCTCTCTATTCAAAGCATTTATTCTCGTTACAAACGGCTTAGCTAATGCTCCACCATATATTGGTTGTAGCTTTGGTGTGTGGATCTCTACGAATCCCTTCGAATCAAGTATTTTTCTCATGGTCATCTCAATTCTATAGAGATCTATTATAGCCCTTCTAACTCTTGAGTTGAGGAGGATATCGAGATATCTCTCTCTGTATCTCTGCTCAGGATCCTTGACACCGAATTCATGAAATGGTATAGGTCTCCAAGTAATAGATAATATATCGAAATCCTCTGCTAAGACAGAGATTTCACCTGTTCTTGTTCTAATAATTCTTCCTCTGACACCTATGAAATCTCCTTTATCAACGAGATCTAGTATCTCGAGTTTATGATTATTCAACATATTCTTTCTGAAAACAATCTGTATCCTACCGGTATGATCATAGAGATCCGCGAATACTATCCCACCGTGTCTCCTGACGTGCCATACTCTACCAGCTATAGATACCTGATCCATGGTCTCGGATCCTGGCTCAAGAGACGAGTATCTCTTTCTTATCTCCTCAGCTGTTGTAGATACATTGTATCTATAGAATCTCCTGTAGGGATCTACACCTAACTCTCTTAATCTCCTGATCTTGATGATTAGGTCTCTTATCCATTCCTCAGAAACCATTTCAAGAGCCTATATTTTATTAGAGTAGAGATAATAAAAAATACGGTTATGAACCTCGAGAATAGAGATATAAAGAGAGTTAAAGAGGATCTGAGAAGAATTGCTTGGATGACTCTTGATAAGAGAGGGGTTGCTGATTGGCCATTGCCTGTCTATGGTAGAATCCCTAATTTCAAGGGTTCGAGAGATACTGCGCAGATAATCGCTGAAATGGATCTTTTTAAAAAAGCCTCTATAATCGCTGTGAGCCCTGACTCTCCGCAGACATATGTGAGGAAATACGCTCTTCTTGAGAGTAAGAAAGTGGTTGTTCCCTCACCTAGGTTAAGAGAAGGTTTTGTTTTACTAGACCCCTCCAGAATAAATAGATCCTCGATTGGTGATGCTGCATCAATAAGAGGTTTTATGAAATATGGTGAGAGAATAGATCCTTGGGATCTGCCTAAAATAGATCTTTTCATAACAGGTTCTGTAGCAGTTAATTTGAAGGGAGCTAGATTAGGTAAGGGAGGAGGTTTCTCGGATTTAGAGTACGCTGTACTGAGAACTTTTAATAAAGTATCTGATGATACACCTATTATAACAAATGTTCATGAGTATCAGATACTATACTTTGATATTCCTATGGAGAAACATGATGTTCCTGTAGACATAATTGTGACGCCGAATAAGATCTATTATACTGAGAGGATCTATCCTAAGCCTCAAGGGATCTACTGGGATATTATTAGAGTTGAGGATGAAACCAAATTTTTTATTGATAAGATCAGAAAATATCTTAAGGTGTAGTCTCTGAAGATATATGGGAGAGAGCTAGAGGCTGTAAAGAGGATTATTGCGGATAGAGATTTGTTAATTGGGGTAATAGGTCTTGGAAAAATAGGGATGATTATAGCATCAGCTTTCCTTAATAAAAATTTTCATGTGATTGGATACGACATAGATCATATTAGAATAATAGAGAATAT
>CAZFDB010000200.1:0-2145 GCA_964517475.1 uncultured Desulfurococcaceae archaeon
AGAAATTTTCTTTGACGAATTCATCTGGTATCTTCCTAAGAGAGGTTAATGGAACAACTATTTTCTCAGCGTAGCAGCCAGGGACCGTGTATCCTAGTAAGACATAGTTATCACACTCATTCTCTCTACCAATTAAACATTTTCTACAAACACCATCTCCCCAACCCGGTGCTGAGACCACATAATCTCCCTCTTTAATAAATATGCTTTTACCATTGATCCTCTCCACAACCCCCACGGCTTCGGAACCCGGTATCCTGGGGTATTGATCAACGAATAATCTAGATCCTCTTCTCTGCCAAAGATCGATGTGATTAATACCGCAGAACAATGCTCTTACCAAAGCCTCCCCCTCACCAGGAACAGGATCCTTAATCTCTCTTATTTCGAAAGCCTCCTCAGGTGAGCCGGGTCTTGTTATGAGGGCTGCCCTCATAATCTCACTAATAGATTTATTAGATTTATTGATTTAATAATTTATTAAGTTAAGTAGAATCATAAAACAACCCATGCTTCCCCGAAGCGATTATAATCGAAAGCTTCGCCTCTTCTAGGGGTGGGGATGATTGGGAAAAGTTTATATGATGTCTCTCTTCTTAGTAGTTAATAATGATATCGAGGAGTGAGCCATGCTTATGATGAGGGGTTCTCTGACCACCCTGACTGCCCCGCAAATAACAGATGTAACCCCGAATAGATGCGGGGAATCAATGAATCCCTTGAAGAGAATCCTCGCTCTTTAGGGTGGGGAGGAGGTTAGAGGATATTAATAATGCGAATAGCATTGTTTTGAGTGTTATTGAGATAAGGATCCTTGTATTATGTCGTGAACAAGGTTTCTAAGTATTATAGGTGAGTAGATAAGTGAGAAACTTATCCTATGCCGAGGTACAGTTTAGAGAATTCTGGGTGTCTCAGAAGTTCTTTTGGATCTCCCTCATATCTAATTGTTCCACTAACTAAGAGATATGCTTTATCCCCGATCTCTAGGGCTTTAGCGGCGTGTTGCTCAACTAGTAGAATCGTTAGTTTCTTCTGATCCCTTAGATTAACTACGGTGTCAAGAACTCTCTTAACGATTTTTGGGGCGAGATCAGTTGTTACCTCGTCTAGAAGGAGAAGATCTGGTTTTCTCATCATAGCCATTCCAATAGCCAACATTCTTCTCTCCCCACCACTTAATGTGCCGGCTCTCCTCCTCCTGAATTCTGAGAGTATTGGGAAGAGTTGGAATATCTCTTCAATCTTATCTCTTATCTCGTGCTCCGGCAGTAAATAACCGGCTACTCTGAGATTCTCCTCAACTGTTAATGACGCGAATATATTCCCTATCTGAGGAACATATGATATTCCCTTGGAAGCGATCTTGTAAGGGTTTAAACCAACGATATTCTCCTTCTTAAAGAATATTTCTCCTGAGTATATATTTGCTAAACCACTTATTGTGTTTAGCAATGTTGATTTACCGGCTCCGTTTGGTCCCACAACAACTGTTATGCTTCTGTCAGGCACATCTAGATTCACGTTGAACAATACTTTCAATGGTCCGTATCCAGATATTATGTTTCTCATCTCTAGAATACCCATATAATCACCCTATATACACCTCAATAACCAATGGATTATTAATTATTGACTGAGGATCTCCCTCAGCAATAACTCTCCCACGATCCATGACATATACATAGTCAGCGAATGGCAACGCTATATCTATTCTATGCTCAATAACTAGGAAACTCACGTCAGTACTCTCTCTAATAGCTCTTATCTGCTTAAATATATCATTGGCATATGCAGGGTCTGTTCCTCCGATAGGCTCATCTAAGATAATTAGTTTAGCATTAGTAGCTAACGCCCTCGCCAACTCCAACATCTTGAGTTCGCCTGCACTAAGTTTCTTAGCTTCATAATCCCATTTCTTATCAAGCCCAGCTCTCCTCAATATATCAAATGCTCTAGCAACATGCTCCTCCTCCTCTCTTCTCCAGAGCCTCTTAATAGGTGCTATCAAAGGATTCTCACCACTACTCCTCATCGCGGCCAAAATATTGTCTAAGACTGTTAATGAGAGAAATGGTTGTGGTATCTGAAATGTTCTAGCTATCCCCAACCTATATCTCTCATGAGAACCTAGGTCAGTTATAT
>CAZFDB010000201.1:0-2135 GCA_964517475.1 uncultured Desulfurococcaceae archaeon
TCTGATGCTTTGAGAGAAATGCTGAGGGTTCTGAGAATTAATGGAAGATTAATTATTTTCGATCTTGTGCCTAGCAAAATATATTCCATATTCCCCAGACACGGATCAGAGCTTCTCAGAAAAACAATGAATAGGGTCTCAGAAACATTGTCTAATGAGGCATACGTTCTATACAAGAGTAATAATAGATTGATCTATGTCATAGTTGCTGAGAAGAGATCAGGGTATTTTAACAAGTAGTATTCCTTCACCAGTAGGTATCGTAGCCACCTTATACCCAGATCCACGTAATTTCTCAATTAATCTAGGAACCATACACGCGTTGTGGAAAATTACCAAACCTCCACTAATCACCTTACTCCTCACCTTCTCAAAGAATTCCTCGTATAACCCCTTATCAATATCAACGAATACTAACCTAAGATCAGATTTATCATATCTCTCCACGAAATCAATAGCGTCTCCATTGAAAGTATTGATCTCGACACATCTCGTATTCAGAGAACCAAGTATTTTTCTAAGAGATAATTATACCTGACCCTGTCTCTCTACAGCATAAACAACACTGTTTTTACACTGATCCTCTAATACAGATATGATCCATAGAGTTGAGTAACCTACACCAGCTCCAGCTCTATTGCAACGAATCTAGTATTTGGATCAGCTATCAGATACGTTAACGTGTACAGGACAACACCGTCATCTCTACCTATTCTAGGGATGAATAATCTATCTGATAACTCCTCAGCCTCCTCAAGAACATTTATTAAATAGATACTCGTAGTAGACATCTAATCAAATAATTATTAATAGGTAAAATTTATAAACTTCTTAGTAATGATTAAATGATTTAAAATGTTAGGGATACCTAAAATTATTAGCGCGAAGAGAGAATCGGTGATCAAGAGATTAGGAGTATTGCTTGGACCAGCCACACTTATCTCTGTAGCATATATAGATCCTGGCAACTTCGGCAGTAATATTGCTGCTGGATCTAGATACGGACTGAATTTATTGTGGGTGGTCTGGGTCTCTGGGTTGCTGGCAATATTTTATCAGTATATTGCGGGTAAAATAGGTATTGCTTCAAAAGAATCTTTTCTAGATCTTGTTAAGAGAGAATTGATCAGAAGAGGTTTTCTAGGACTGGTTGTTGTTAGGATATATATATTCGCGATGATGATCATGATATTAGCAACGGACATGGCTGAGTTCCTAGGGATAGTACTGGGTTTATCCTATATACTTAATCTACCTATTATAATCGCTATGTGGTTATCTATAATTGATGTATTTCTCCTAATGACATTAACAGATAAGAGAGGGATCGTTGAGGCTGTGATAGGTTTCTTAGTCGGTGTTGTTGGTTTCAGTCTCATATATGAATTATTCATTGTTGGAACAGATCCTGGCGAGGTTATTGTGTCGAGTATAATTATTAGAAGTGTTTCTCCAGAGGAGCTTATCATAGCGTCAAGTATCATCGGATCAACTATTATGCCACATGCACTACTCCTACACACATATTTAACAGCTGATAAAACAGTTGCTGAGACGGATAAGAAGAAGCTACTCAGGAGACATCTTAGAGAGACAATAGCTTATTTATCAATTGCGAGTGTGATCAACGCCTCTATACAGATCCTTGCATACTACGCATTTTTCAAGAACAACTACTACGATATTGATATGGATAAGGCATATATTCTCCTAACACCACTATACGGATCTATGGCGTCTCTGATATTCGCGATATCAATGATGGCTTCAGGAATATCATCCTCTATGGTCAGTGTCATGACTGGTCAGAGAATATTTGAGACATGGCTGGGCAAGAAATTATCTACGTGGAGAATAAGAGGATTAATAAGATTAATAAACATGATCCCGTTAGCAATAGCACTCCACATAGGTCTGAAACCAATAGATATATTGGTTTACAGTCAAGTAATACTATCAATAGTTCTAGTATCAGTAATAATCCCGATAGCGATCATCAGCGCAAAAGAGAGATATATGGGTGAGATGAGAAACAGCAAATTATCAAATATCGTAGCAGTATCCGGAGCAGTATTCATAGCCACAATAAATATATGGATGATAATAACAACACTAGGCATCTAAAACACATAACT
>CAZFDB010000202.1:0-2121 GCA_964517475.1 uncultured Desulfurococcaceae archaeon
TGTATAGGAATAATATGTCTAGTGGATTCGTATTGAATATCAATTGCTTATTACTCGGATCACTACTGATCCTCTCCACAAGATCTCTTACTCTCCTAATCTCGAGATATCTCACCAACTTATCTATTACAGATCCCCTTGGTCTAAGATCGCTTATATAGACACCTAATATCCTCCTAAGCCTCGGAGGCCTCGAAATGTATTGGTATAGTTTATTGAGAGCTGTTGTGTCTCTATACTCACTCTCAACATCATAATTATCATATATATATTTATAGTAGAAATAGTCTCTCAGTCTCTCAGGTATTTTTCTGAGAACCTCGGGAGTTTCCGGCTGTATTGTGAAGCTTCTCTTAATAATATGTTCTCCGCCGCATAACTCAATTACTATATCTGGTATCTCGTATAACTCCTTATCCATCTCAAAACTGATCCTCCCGCCCAGCTCGAAGCCGCTTACCCATATGTCTCCTGGAGCTGTATCGATATAGTTTTTCTCTAAGACTATCTCTTGTCTCCTGAATCCTCTCTTCACCTGATCTATGCAGTATCCTCTTCTCCCCAGCGAAGCCATGTTCTTGTCGTATAGAACATATGCTTTGGCTTCGCATGATATTTTTGTTAATGGATAAATAACTAGTCTTCCTCTAAGGATCTGTTCTGGATATGTTATTGATGGGCTCTCCACACCAGCTATTAAATTATTTGATACATAATCTACTCTCTCTAGATCTCTCACAGGGACCATCTCTATCACCAACTCATCTCTCTCGCCGGAAGCAAGTTTTTTCTTGGGAGTGATTATGTTGATCTCTATGTTGAAGAACTGATCCTCTGTGGCTACTAGGGTATCTTCTCTCAATATTCTTATTACTAAACCAGTTCTCAACACCTTGTCTATCAATGCTACCCATTTTGCCTCTGGGAAATATCTTGTTTTGTATGAGTGTTTCTCGAATCTGTATCCCCTGGTTGTTGAAGGGATCATTACTGAGGAGAATGTTTCTCTACTACTCTCAAATCCATAGTTTACGTAGTATCTACAGCTACTCGTTGCTCCCTCAACACCTGGGTCTCCCCAGAAACCTCCTCTTCCACATGCTGAATAGATCATTAGTCTAAATCTACTTACCAGATTCATGGATCCTTTATTTATAGCATCTGTAAAAAATCTTAATTTATTATCCAGAAGCTCCACGCCCCACTCAACCAAGAGATCATTTTCTCCGCATCTAAAAATCACGGTATTATCATAGATCCTCGTCTCGCTGGGTTCTTTGCAGAATAGTGGTTCTAGGAGATATATACCCATTCCAGGTCTCTTTGTCTCGAGTTCTGGTTTTCTCGAGAATATATGATTTGCTCCTGTTACTTTATCTATTATTGATGTAACTACTCCTGTTCCAAGATCTATTTCCACGGCTATTTTATTATTCTCTAATCTATGGAGCCTCAAGCTAGTAGTTCTCTCACAATGTTTTTAAGGGTTCTTGCGTATCTGGTTACATAATCCTCTGACTCTAGTAGTTCGGGGTGAGGTATCCACATCGTGGTTCTAATAGCTTTCTCTGTGTTTGGCAGGTTCTGTTTAATATATTCCTCATATGGTAGTTTCCATCTCTTCTCTGAGAACGCGATTTGTTTATTTAGTGGCGTATTATATCCTTCTACCAAGCTGTATCCCTTCTCTCTCATCTTCGAAACTATCTTCTCCTTACTTAATCTATCTAGGAACTTCTCTTCGATGGATATTGGTATGAAGTAATGATTTGTCTGGATATGACTCGGTGTTGTGTGTATATGTAGTTGTTCTAAGCCTCCTAATTCCTCGTGTATTATTTTTGTGTTTTCCCTTATTCTTCTGAGTGTCTCGTCTAGGTTCCATAGCTGTGGTAGTAGAACTGCTGCTTGGAACTCCAGCATTCTTAGATTAAGTCCTATTCTCACATGCTCATACCATTTACCACCGGGGTCTCTGCCTGCGTGCATTATTGACCACATCTTCTCGTAGAGATCTTTGTTATTGGTTATTGCTATGCCTCCCTCACCAGCGGTCATCAACTTACTACTCTGGAAACTGAATATTCCTATGTCTCCTAAGGCTCCTACTCTCCTCCCTTT
>CAZFDB010000203.1:0-2113 GCA_964517475.1 uncultured Desulfurococcaceae archaeon
AGCTTTCGGGTTAAGAGATCCGTAGTAATGATTTTTCACAGCAACCTGACATAGATCCTCCTCAGTCGCGTCATACTTAGCCATGTAAGCCGTGGCATACAAAGCATAGTAGCCTGGGAAAGTTAATCCAAAATTATGAAACTCCCAGAAATAATTCCCAGCCCTACCAATAAACTCAACAACCGTTGGGGTTGGAGACTCATTCATTTTCTCAACACCAACTACGAGAACAATATCAGCCTCACCACTAGCAACAGCTTCATAACCCGCTTTAATAGCAGCGCTCCCTGAAGCACATGCGGCTTCCACACGTAAAGTTCCTCTAGGCGTTAAATCACTGTATTCACCTAATACCACAGCTGGGAGAGGCTCACTACTCCAAGCACCAACATTAGCTACCACGAAGAATTCAATATCTTTCTGATCAACTCCGGCATCATTCATAGCTTCTCTAATACTCTCCCACGCTAACTCAGCCATATTAACATCGTGTCTAACACCGAAACTCGAATGCCCGACACCAATAATTGCTACGTTTCTAGGCAAGAATTTCACCAAGTAATACCTTAATTCAAGAGATAATAAAATAAATATGATGAAAATTCTCGAAGAATTTTTCATTGAGTTTTTCTTGGATCCAAATATATTTGCTCTGACCTCCTCCCGCTCTGAAGAGCGAGGCTCTAAGTTGTAAAATATTATGATAAAAACACGTATATAATTTGGTGCATGATACGAGTATTAAGATAAAGATCTATGTGGATGAGAGAGAGAAGAAATCTGATGTTCCTCATTATCTCTTTAAATTAGGAGCATATATAGAATATAGAATGCTTGAGATCGGGGATTATGTATTCGGATCCTGTGTTGTGGAGAGAAAAAGGATAGATGATCTTGTTAGAAGTATCTATGATAAAAGAATATTTGAGCAAATAAGTAAAGCATTAGAATCCTTTGACAAAGTCTTTATCATAATTGAAGGATCTCCCGAGAAAATTAGAGAATTAACAGATCGATGGAGATCAGTTTATGGAGTAATAGGTTATTTAGCTACACAAAATGATGTTTCGATACTATATACATCAAATGCTGAGGAGACAGCTTATTTAATATACTCACTCTCTAAATCAAGTATATCTTCAAAGAATATCTCTTCGGGGAAGAGTTTATTGAGAAAAGATAAGAAACCGTCGACAACTGATCATAGAGCTTGGCAGGAGTATATTGTTCAATGTCTACCTCATATAGGTCCGAAACTCTCACAGAGATTATTAGAAACTTTTGGGAGCGTTCAGAGAATATTTAATGCTTCAGCTTCGGAGCTAAGTAGAGTTGAGGGATTATCTGAAGAAATTGCTCAAGAGATAGTTAGAATAATTAGAACACCGTATAAAACAGATCGTGGCGAACAAAACAAGACCTTATTTTAAACCACATCATATATCTAGAAAACATAATTCAGATTCATTTATAAACTAATTATTTTACTCCTATGAGTAATTTGTTATTTAATAAATTATCCTTGTAACACGTTCATGTACTAGTATCCTGATAAGAGATCTGGTTCATATTTTATAGGGATTCAAAGAGATTGCTGGCTCAGAAAAATTTAATTGAATTAACATATATTGTTCATGAACCAAGGGAATTAATAAAAGATTTGATTAGGGATCCATTTTTCTTATTAAGAACTTATGATAAGATCCTTGAGAAAAAATGCTTAATAGCAAAAGATGGTGTTATTACAAATAACTCAATACTACTATTTAGAGGAGATGTTTATTTCTGTCATGAACCAGGCTCTATTAACTATATCTTTATAGATTACAGAGGATTTGTGATTAAGATATTAATTAGATTCGAGAATTTCTTCATAGAGAACCACACTATCAGAATAAAGATTTATTCAGGATCTGGTGATAGAATGATTCATTATGAAGATTTGAGAACATTCGCTGAGTATATAATGAATATCTTCATAGACCATTTCTCAGAGAAATATTTGATTAAACCAACTTTTATAAGTCTTAAATAAATTCTTTATTTCAAGTAATATACTGATAATGATGTAGAGAAAATTAGTGGAGCAAATATATGACAGTTCAATGAAGTA
>CAZFDB010000204.1:0-2103 GCA_964517475.1 uncultured Desulfurococcaceae archaeon
GATAACTATGTCTTACTAGGATACACGGTCCCTGGCTGCTACGCTGAGAAAATAATTGTTCCAATAACCTCTCTGAGGAAGATACCAGATGAATTCATTAAAGAAAATTTCTTAGCCGAGATCTCAGGGATACCTCTAACATATACCACGGTTTACCACGGCTTAGTCACCAGAGCCGGTGTTGAGCCGGGAGACAAGGTTTTTGTGTGGAGTGCTAGTGGTGGTACGGGTGTGGCTTCTATAAATCTTGGGAAGATATATGGTGCCGAGATCTATGCTCATACGAGAGTTCCATGGAAGAAAGACTTGCTTGAGAAATTAGGTGCTGATAAGATTTTTGTGGGAGATTACGAGAAAATAGATCTGGGTCCGCTAAGAAATTCAATAGATATCGTAATAGACTATATCGGGTCTAGAACATTTAATTTATCTCTCGAGCTACTTAGAAGAGGTGGTAAATTAGTTTTATTCGGGGTCACATCGGGGCATGAAACAATTGTTAATCTTAGACAAATATATTCTAAGAGGATCACTATCTACGGTGTTTATGTGGGTAGTAGATGGGAATTTAATAAAATCATTGATCTATACTTCATGAAATTAGTTAAACCTTATATTCATAAGATAATTAGCTTAGAGAAGATTTCTGAGGCTCATAATGAACTTGAGAAAGGTGGGGTTGTAGGTAAAATCATTATTAAACACTCCTGACACTTATGGGGATTCAAATGAGTTTGTTAAAGAGGATTTTGGAGGAGACATCAGAGATATTAATTGAGAGAGAGAAAGAGATCACTTTAATAATAGCATCTCTATTATCAATGGGTCATGTTCTACTAGAAGGTGTTCCTGGAATAGCGAAGACTTTAACCGCTAAAACAATAGCGTCTCTATTCAATCTAGAGTTTAGAAGAATTCAGATGACACCAGATCTTCTCCCATCAGATATTTTAGGAGCATACATCTTTGATCAGAGAATAGGTGAATTCAAGCTAAGGAAAGGACCTATATTCACAAATATTTTATTAGCCGACGAGATCAATAGAGCCTCACCAAGAACACAGAGTGCATTACTAGAAGCTATGCAGGAGAGACAGGTGACTATTGAGGGAGTAACACTCAGGTTAGAGGAGCCTTTCATGGTCATAGCTACTCAGAACCCGATCGAGTTCGAGGGTGTTTTTCCTCTACCTGAGGCTCAGTTAGATAGATTTATTGCGAAGATAGTGTCTACATACCCGTCTACGAAAGGTTTCACTAAGATCCTTGCTAAGATAGATGAGATTGAGGAGAGAGCGAGATCCCTTAAACCAATTATTGATAAGAATGATCTTCTTAGAATAATAAATGAGGTTAAGAGAGTCAGAGTAGATGACTCAATATATGAGTATGTTGCATCAATAGTTGAGGCCACAAGAACACATCCCGCAGTTAGATTAGGAGGATCCCCGAGAGCTGGCATAGCGATCATAAAATTAGCCAAGGCTATAGCTTATCTTGATAATAGAAGCTATGTTATACCCGACGATGTTAAATACGTTGCTAAACCAGCACTTATACATAGAATAATTCTGAAGAGTGAATATGAGGTTGAGGGAGTCACGCCTGAGAATATTATTGATCATGTTCTCTCGAAGACTCCGGTTCCCAAACCCTGAGTAGTACATAACTAGAAACAATATATTTTGGGACAGAATAATTATTTAGATGATAACTATATGCGTATAGATAAGGTTATAATTAATGCTATGATAATAATGCTTCTAGTAACATTTGTCTCACTAATCAATTTACTCGGAGTTGTTCACGCACAGATCATTAATATCTACGAGGATAAACACACAATAGATTTCCCAAACATAGCTCCTCAGTCTATAAATATCTCAATAGATGATCTGCGTAGTGTGCTCATGTCATTAAGAAATCTCTCATCAATAGTCTCCTCCTGCAACACTATAGAATGTATCAGAGGTAATGCCTCAAAACAGTTAAGTAATTTAAGTGGTAGTTTACTAAGATCTGATCTGTTGAGTGAAGACGAGTACCAGGCTCTACAAATACTCTCCCAGGAAGACAATAGTTTCCAAGAACTATACGCGTTAC
>CAZFDB010000205.1:0-2074 GCA_964517475.1 uncultured Desulfurococcaceae archaeon
TTTACAAAGCCTCTTGGTACATCGCCTCCATCATATTCGGCTCTGTATTACTGCTAGGGATCATATTTATGTATAAGATGAGAAGTTCCCTAATACTTATATGGAGGATATCGAGGGAAAGAGAAGATCTCTTTTTAATAACTGCGATGTATATTGGTTTCTTATCATTATTTCTCTCAACAATTATATACGGCGCCTCTCTAGATATGGTCACTATTATAGCATCACTGGTATGGATACTCGTACTTCTCCCAATACTTATTATTCTAACAACAATAGCCGTTGGTGAAGCGGGGATAGCCGGTCAATCACTATATCCCTTCAATACAGTTTATCTATATCTTCTAGGATTCAGAGGATTTACACCTTATATATTCATGGATCATTATCTAGGCATACCTATGCCTGGCAGTCTGAGCTCCGCAACAGCTAATATAATGAAGATCTCTAGGCTCGGCGGAATACCATTATCAAGATTAATAGTGATGTTTGCCTCATCATTTACTTTAGGTTTAATTATAACAATGTTCTACGGGATCATATTCATAAAAGTATTTGGTCTCGAATCATCTCAATTCTCTCTCTTAAGATGGCTCCCATATGTTAATTGGTCAATAATGGTGTATAAGGGTTTATTAGACTACGCCACTGTTGGGGGAGGTTTGGTGATTGGTATGATATATATGGGGATTATACTTTTAATAAGTCTGATCTCTCCTATCAAAATATCCCCGATACCATTTGTGATTGGGATGTCTCTAACACCTGATTACGGAATCTTATTTTTAGTTGGTTCATTCATAAGATGGTACTTATCAAGATTTGGTGTTGAGGTTCAAGAAAAATTATCTATTTATTCAATAGCTCTATTAGTAGGAAGTGGTTTGGCAATACCGAGTTATATTCTCTACAGTGTATTTACAACTGTAGACCCCGCTCTTTAGGGCGAGGATGATAGGGGGAAGTTTATAAGTTTCGTACCCAGTAATGTTCTTGATGATGATATCGGGGAGAGCATTATTTAAGATGAGGGGATCTCTGACAATCCCCACCGCCCCGCGGATGAGAGATGCAGCTCCGAATAGATACGGGGAACCAATAAATCGCCCCAAGGAGAATCCACACCTCTTCGAGGCGGTGAGGAGGCCAGTAGCTAGGTGATACCGTGATACTTAATGAGGTATTAATAACAGTTTATATACTGATCCTCATCGTATTATACTTAATTTATAGAAGAACTAGAGAAGAAACAGCTGAGAGTAAAGGATACACAGAAATTTTCAATAGAGAGATTAAAACATTATCGATATCAGCTCGCCTCAGATTTATTCTTATACAACTAAAATTATTCATTTTAAGAGACACTACAATTTATGTATTATTTCTCACATCATTATTCTTTGCATTACTAATGAGTTGGAGCATTGAACCTCTGGTATCTATTAACCAGGAAAAGGTCAGAGGAGTAGAACTTAATTATGCGATTATTGAGGGAGATTATTCCAGGATCACTCAATTCAGTTCTGCGAAACCTCTTCTAAATATTTATGAGGTGATTCCTCAGGAGCCTTATGTTATTAAAGATAGTGAAGTCTCTGAAAATATCTTATTTACGTCTGATTCAATGTACATTGTCGAATGCTTTGATCTATATGATCTAGCTAAATTAAACGTATTTCTAAGACATCTATGTGAGGATCAAAAAATATTTATTTTTGGTAAGAACTTACCTTATCACGGAGTATTGATCCATGGAAAAAATATGTGGGAGATCAATATATCCTCATCAATCACTATAAATAACCCTTATATTACACCCGATATATACACGATCTATGACTTATTTAATTATAAAGTTTATAGTATTGGTTCTCTCAAATATGTTCCTAGAACAATACTTGTTACAAACAAGATCTATGCTTCTAGTATAGGGATAGATATATCTCATGAACACGAGATAGTTAGATCTATAATACAGTTAAATCTCACAGAAAATGATCTGATAAATATGATAGATAGTATCAAGAATACTATGGTTGAGCAAGGTATTAATCAAGTAGTGATCGTAACTAGT
>CAZFDB010000206.1:0-2048 GCA_964517475.1 uncultured Desulfurococcaceae archaeon
TGTTGATGGTGTGAAAGTTATTGAGGATGATTACTGGTTCCTTGTAAGACCCTCTGGGACAGAGCCTATTCTTAGAATAATGATTGAGGCCAGGACTGAGGAGAAGGCGCGGGAGGTTCTTAGAGAGATACTCTCGGTGGTTGATAGATTATGAAGTATAGATTAATGGATCTTCTCGCATGCCCAATGTGTAAAACCTTTCCACTCAGACTAATAATCTTCTCGAGAAACACCTATAAGAGAGAATTTCGCGGAAAAAAACCTGTTTGCGAATTATACTGCTCATTTCTCGGCAAAGAATTAAGAGAGTTGAGAGAGAAGGGTGAGGAGCCTCCATGTGAGGAATGTTTCAAGTATGAGGTTTCTGAAGGAATACTTATATGCCCGAGATGCGGTAGGTGGTACCCAATTATAAACGAGATCCCTAGAATGCTACCTGATGAGTATAGGAGTAAGAAGGAGGATATAGATTTCTTGAATAAATACAAAGAATTTATTCCAGAGGAGGTTCTTAAGAAAGGTCTTCCACATAATCTATATAACTAATTTTTCACATAGTTACTATAGGTCTTCTCTCCCTTTCCCCTTCCTCAGGCATTGGTTGAGTACCTAGTCTAAGAGCCATTAGAGGCGTTAATTTACCCTCTTTAATCATCAAAGCAGCCATGTCTCTGAAGCTGGATGTGTGCGATATATCTAGCTCCAATAATTTTACTGCGATATCATACATTGCTTTCCAAACCTGCTCAAGACTTGATCTATCGAGACTAGAGAGTATTATTGGGTCTTGAAGCCATTGATCAAATGCTCTCAGAGTTTTAATCATGTGTTGAAAAACAGCTCTTGTGGCTAAAACAATTTGTAGTCTATCTCCACCTGTTATGATCTCCTCATTTAATTGTTTAAATGCCTCCAACATTCTCTTCTGCATTTTAATCCACTCATCAAGATTACTAATTAACATCTGAGCCAAACACATCACCTCTTAATACAACATAGCTTAGAAATCTTAAAAATAAATATGGAGTCTCATTATCCGCGAAGAGCGCGTTCATCACATAATCAGTTTTTGCACCCCTCTTCATCCAATTTAATCATGTCATCGTATTATTAAATATTTGTAGACTTATTTGTGACTGAAGCAATGTCTTGATGAAATACTTGATCAGCGTATATATTCACTTAGAAATTATAATAAGGTTCTATAAACATTATTTAAATAGCGGTGCAGAGATAATTGGTTGATGTACTAGGATCACTCGCTAAAATCGGTGAGTATCTACCTGGTGTAGCTAGACCTAAGATGAAGCCTTCGCTGGGGAGAAGATTATTATTTACGGGTATAGCATTGATCCTTTACATGTTTATGACAACAATACCTCTCTACGGCATAGAGCATCCCCCGAGATTATTAACGCAACTGCCACAGATAGTTCAGATAGTATTCGCGATGTCCGGTGGAACATTGGCTCAGTTAGGTATCGGTCCTATAGTGACGGCTGGATTAATAATGCAGATACTCGTTGGCTCAAAACTAATATCCCTTGACTTATCCAAGCCCGAGGATAGGAGGAAATTCACCTTGTCACAAAAAACACTTGCTCTAATAATAGCGGGTGTGGAGGCGGGAGGATTTGTGTTGGCTGGGCCTCAGTTCTGGACAACCACGGGTCCTAACCCGATCTTGGATGTATCAGCTAGTTTCCCAATAAGATTAGCTGTGTGGGTTCAGTTGGTGATTGCTACATACCTAATTATGTTGATGGATGAGGCTCTTCAGATGGGTTGGGGTATTGGTAGCGGAATATCATTATTTATATTGGCTGGTGTCGCTAGAGATGTTATTAATAGATTATTCTCTCCACTACCAGTGGGGACAGGGAGTTCTGAGCCTTATGGTTTCGTACCATATGTGATTTGGAGTAGTTATAATGGAGGCTACTCCTTCGAGGGTCTTATGGTTAGATTCAGCGATGGTGTATATCTACCTAATTTAATGGGTTTGTTAGCACTTATCGTAGTCATGATCTCATTGATTTATCTTCAGA
>CAZFDB010000207.1:0-2044 GCA_964517475.1 uncultured Desulfurococcaceae archaeon
GTGATAATTGGTGTAGGAAATACAGTGGGTGTCAGGTAATGATAGATATAAATATTACCCAGATAGATTTCGGAACGATTCTTATAATTTTACTGATAATCATGTTAATAATATCACTTTTACCAAATCTATTAAGGAGTGAGAATAGAGAAAAGAGACAACCAGCAAAGATCTATGCAGTGATATCATGCCTAAATTGTGATTACTCTGAGACCAGAGATTATGTACCGGGTGATTACGTAGGCAAGATACTTGAGAATCGGAGATGTCCGAAATGTGATTCTCCAATGTATATAAAAGGGATATACGCAGTCTATCAAGAAAAAACTGAGGAGAGTTTAAAGAGTAGGTAAATTACGAGTATTTATTCCTCTAGTGCTTATTTAGGAAATACTTGTAGTGTTGTATATATAGTGGATGTCTCTTAATTTTCTCTATTAACTCAATACTTCTCCTATATTTAGAGGCTTCACCGATTTTACCTGATCCATGAATCTTCTCATATTCTTCGAAAGATATTGCGTATTGCTTTTGAATATAATCTCTGTAGAGATCTGGTAAAACATTAAACGCGCAGAATGGTATAACTCTACCATCAGGCATTACATAGTGGATATCACATCTCATAACTCTCTGAACATCGTAGTTGTATTGATCCATGAAATGCATCATACCGATAAATAGGAATTTGTAGTGGAATTCACCTAATGCATCATAGTTTTGTTTAGTGAATATATTAACTAGTAGCCTAGGTAGCAGCTTCTTAAGATCTGATGGAACATTTCTCCACTCAATAAATTTAGTGACGGCGTTTAGAGCTAATTTAACACCAACTAATGTTCTGTTCCCACCCTTCTTTATCTCCTCACTCTTCTCATGTAGATACTCGAAGAAACCTTCTATATCAATCATTTTACCAATTGGAATAAATTTATAATCATACGGATTCTCACTACCGTTCTTATTGATATATACATATGTTGCAGCTCCACAATGTGGATGAGTAGTTAATTCAAATTTAAATGAATTTGCTAGAGCCTCAGCAAATTCTGATACAGGAACGCATGAAGGGATAGGATACCACTGGTCTCTGTCAATCTCTCCGTTTGTTTGCTCCTCAATTCTTATTATGGCGTCAGCAATTGTTATCCTATACTTTTCTCTCTCAAATCTCCTCATCATACCAGTTAAACTAACAGGTTGGAAATTAACCGATCTGACGATATCGTTATTATAAGCCGCGAATCTTATTATGTCACCTAACTCATGATCATTTATAGTTCTAATCACGGTGGGCACTAAAACAACACTGGTCATACCGGATTTTCTGAATACCTCGAAAATAAATGGTACCTCGAAGTGATTCTTAGCATTGGTTTGAGGTGTGACGCCGTCAAAACTCATATAAACAGTATTCACACCGTTTTCTCTCAACGTCTTGGCATACGAAATCGCTTTCTCAGGATCCTCAAAATAGAGTCTGGCGAATTTTATACCATGTGTATTTAATTGTATGTGCTTAACTCCCATCTCCCTAAGGTTTTTAATGATCTTGGGAAGATCATCTCTTAAAGTTGGTTCTCCACCAGTTATTTGAATAACTAGGGTAACACCCTGCTTCTTTAATTGCTCAACCATGTATTTTATCTGATCTATTGTGGGTTCATATACATAACCAGCTTTCTCAGCATAATAGAAACAGTACCAGCAGTCAAGATCGCATCTATTAGTCACTACAAGATTTGTTAAAGCGGAGTGACTCTTATGCATTGGGCATAAGCCACAATTGTATGGGCAGGGAGCTGTTAATTCAACATATGCGTGGCGAGAACCTCTCCCCTCATGACTCATTGATAAGAATTTGAAGTATAGCTTTGCGTCTCCAAAATATAATTCCTCTATTACACCATGTTCCAGACATACTTTTCTAATATAGATCTTCTCATTCCTCTCGTAAATAACAGCTGGTAGAAGTCTTTGGCAATATGGGCATAAACTCTGTGTCACTCTAACTAATCTCTCTTTCTCAGGATCTAGTTTAGGT
>CAZFDB010000208.1:0-2041 GCA_964517475.1 uncultured Desulfurococcaceae archaeon
CATATATAGAGGAGAGAGTATATTAATTGCCATATATACGGAGGCTGAACAACAAATGATCACGGATCTTAGGAAGAGACTTATCTTTGAAAAGAAATTATATACCGAGTTTATTCTTAGAACAGATCCTGTGATCACACCTCTCTACACAGGTTTATTATCTAGATTAATAATTCATCAATTAACTAAGAGTAATTAAATAAGCCTTAGAAAATATTTGTGGAGATGATATATTGATACTAATCGATTCATTTAATAAATCAATTATATTCGTTTCATCATTTGTTTTCACCTTAGTATTCACTTATATTATAACCAAGATCTCTTTTTCAAAGAATATTGTTGGTAGAGATGTGCATAAACCGTGGATCAGTTATGCGTCTAGTATAGGGGGCACAGCATTTATAATAGGCGTTCTTATACCACTAATACTTCACCCAGGTCCAAAGACACTGGTTCTAGTGTCCTCAAGTCTACTTGCTCTAATAATCGGATTCATTGATGATCTAAGGAGACTCTCAGCTATTAGAAAAACTCTTTTATCGATTATTCCAGGAATACCTATAATTGTGATGGATCAGTATTATCCCAGTCCCTATATCCCCTTCATAGGTGAAGCTAAACTACACCTACTCTACCCCATATTCGTATTGGTTGGGTATGCTGTAGCTTTAAACGCTGTTAATATGAGTGATACTCATAATGGTCTAATATCAGGTGTTCTCTTAATATTCTTCTCATCAATAACTCCCTTGATCAAGGATTACGAGACTCAGATAATTATTTTCTCACTAATAGCATCTTTATCAGCGTTTCTGATATATAATTCTTACCCCGCGAAAAGTTTCGTTGGAAACTCAGGATCTTATATATTGGGTAGTTGGGTTGCTTCAATAGCTTTTATGGAGAGATTAGAGTATTTAACGATTCTGTCACTTTTTCCTCTAGTTATAAATGGCTTCTCAATCATAGTATCTGTAGGAGGGTTGAGAGAGCGTGGAGAAATTTCTACGAGACCTGTTAAAGTTGTTAACGGATTTATATATGGGAATAAGGATCCTAGAGCACCTATAACATTGGCTAATATAGCATCTCTTAAGAAACCTCTCAGAGAAACAGAGTTTGTGATAGCAGTATATATTCTCGTGCTTATATCAACTCTTCTAAGCATTATATTGTTTTATAAAAGTGATTAGAGGAGATATTCATCATTGTTATTAACCAAGGAGTAGACATGATCATTAGATAAAGATTCCTTGGATGAAACTATTTAATATTCTCTTACCCCACTCAAGTTTTCTTCTCTTGAGATTAGTTAATAAAGTCTTTTCATTATACCAAGGCTTGGAGTATTTACTTGAATAAACATCATCAAAATCCATACCTAATGTCTCATACTTCTCCAATCCCAGTATACGGGATACAGCAACAGCTCTATCACCATCTGTGAAACCTGGTAAAGTAATAGTTCTATTACATAGAGGTATGCTCTGCACAGTGAATACAACATTTTCTCGATAACTTCTCACTATTAAGGGTAGCTTAATAGATAGATCTAGGTAATTATCTCCATGGAATTGAATAAAGGAGTATCCACCAACACTTAATATATTTAATAGAGCATCTATGCCTCCATCAAAATCACCCACATAAACACAAATTCTAGATCGACATAAACTATGATCTAATAATTTACACACTCCATCAGCACATATAATAGTATTGTATCTACCAAGGATCTCAGTATCAATATCCTCTATACTAGGTCCCGCACCCAATATCACGGAACTTTTATTCCTCACTAAATTTCTTAGCTTATCTATTACCCGTATAGGCTCATTAATATCTACTGTTTTAGCCAATAAACAAGCAGTGTTTGATGCATCATATTCTCTCTCGTAATCGATACCCAGGTCTGTTAATATTTTAGTGTAAAGTAGATAAGCTCTGAATGTATCATACCGCATCATATTAGGTCACGGAAGCAATTGAGATATAGATATACTTGGTGGTGGACCGGCCGGGATTTGAACCCGGGTCC
>CAZFDB010000209.1:0-1973 GCA_964517475.1 uncultured Desulfurococcaceae archaeon
TGGAAAACATATTAGATGAATTCATATCCAGACACCTAAGACAATAAACGAGATAAATCCGTGTTTCTTAAACGATCTATATATGCAAAATATATGCAAAGTAATATATATGTTATGCTTCAAATACTATCTCCGAAATTCACAGATCCTCACTAAACCCAATAGCTCTGAAGATAATTAACAGCGTAATTCTTCGTATAATAATATAGTCTTCGACTATAACATATTTCTTGGAAGATATATTGAGGATTATTAAGGCGGTCATGGGTCCTCTAAGAACTAATTGTTATGTTGTGATAGATGATTCATTGGCTGTTATCATAGATCCTGGTTGGCACAAAAATGTGGAGCCAATAATAAATGTTATTAGGTCTAGAGGAGTAGTTGTTGATAGTATTATTGCCACACATGGACACTTTGATCATGTTGCGGGTGTAGGTGTGTTTAAGAATTTTTTCGGGGCGAGGTTTCTTATGAATAAAAAAGATCTTGATCTGCTGAAGAGATCCTCTTATTTAGTTAAGGAATTCCTAGGTATAGAGATCCCTGAGCCTCCAGAGCCAGATGATTTTGTTTCTGAGAACTATGTTATTAGACTGAATAGAGTTGCTCTAAGAATTATCGAGACTCCTGGTCATACAGCTGGTAGTATATCTATTATTGCGGAACCTGCTAGGAGGAGTTCGGGTATAAGCAGATCCCTGATCTTTACCGGGGACACCTTATTTAGAGAGGGTGTTGGGAGAATAGATTTTCCAGAGTCTCTTCCAAATGAGATGATTAGGAGTTTGAGAAGAATTGCTGAGTTGCCGAGAGAAACAATAGTTTATCCTGGGCATGGCCCTAAGACAACAATTGATCATGAGCTTAGAAACAATATTTTTCTCGCAGAAATATTGGGTGGAGACTTGATCTAGAAAATAATTATTTCTCTACTAATTTTATCGAGCTCGAGAATATTCCCATCTTCTGAGATAGCTATGTTGCTCTCAACACGAACACCGAATCTATTAGGTATATAGATCCCTGGCTCAACAGTGAAAACAACACCCTTCTCAAGCACGTCTCCTGATGAAACCGAGATATACGGTGGTTCATGAACCTCTAAACCTATTCCATGACCAGTTCTGTGTCTAATATATGCTCCGTAACCATGATCACTTATACATGCTCTTGATACAAGATCTAGTTCAGACGCATTTACACCAACTCTAATCACATTAAGAACCTCTCTATAACACATACTGTAGATCTCGTAGACATCTCTCAACTCCTTAGATGGAGCCCCAACATGGAATAATCTAGTTAGATCAGATACATAGCCCTCGGAATTAATAACACCAATATCTATAAGCACAAGATCACCTACTCTCAAAACCCTGTCCCCAGGAACATGATGAGGCTCCGAAGTATTTTCACCGAAGGCTACTATTGGCTTGAATGCTGACTCAACACCTTCATTAGCCATCAAATTCATTATCTGAGTGGCTAAGAACCTCTCGGTTAACCCTGGTACAATCATGTTGTATATCTCCTGAAGAATATTCTCCGTGATCTTAACACTTCTATATATACTCATGATCTCCTCACTAGATTTACGGTATCTCAACCCGCCAGTGATCTTCGAGAGCAAATATATTTTTTCAGGCGACAACTTCTCTCTTAAGTAATCAAGTTGTGATAGTCTTATACTATCCTCGTAATAACCTATTTTACCGAATAATCTGAAATCTTTGGCGATTTTCTCAATAATTTGTGAAGGCCCAGATGAATCACTCCATATATATACCTCAGCTAAATCCCTAACATACTCGGGTAGAGAAATTAGTTGCGGAGTTATTAAAGCGGTTTCGCCATCAGCATTAGCTACTAGAAACATGATCCTTTCGTAAGTCTCTTCGCGGACACCTGTGAAATAGACTAGATTAGGTGATGGTGTGGTGAGGAAATAATCTCCTCCAAAAATTCTTAGA
>CAZFDB010000210.1:0-1947 GCA_964517475.1 uncultured Desulfurococcaceae archaeon
GAAGACATTGACTGCTAGATTAATTGCTTCTTCTATAGGTGGTGTTTTTAAAAGGGTTCAGATGACACCTGATCTACTGCCATCAGATATTCTTGGTGGTTACTACTACAATATTTCTAAGGGTGAGTGGGTTTTTAGAGAGGGTGCCGTGTTCGCGAATATTCTCTTTATTGATGAGCTTAGTAGAGCTCCTCCAAAAACCCAGAGTGCTTTGCTTGAGGTTATGCAGGAGGGTAGGGTGTCTATTGAGGGCAGATCTTTTGAGGTTCCTAAGCCTTTTCTGGTAATAGCTACTCAGATCATTGCCTCGGATATGTATGGTGAGGGTGTTTATAGGCTTACGCATACTCTTCTTGATAGATTCGCGTACTCCTACAATGTCTCCTACATAGATCCTGTCAGTGAGATCAGGGTTCTTGAGAAGATTGATGCTATAGATGATGTTATCAAGGCTCCGAAAATTGATCCTGTGGCTGGTATAGATGAGATCATCGGGCTTCAGAGAAGGGTTAGAGAGATCTATGTTGATGATAAGATAAGGAGATACGTTGTTGATATAATAACTTTTATCAGAGGATCAGAGGATGTCTTGATCCCTCCGAGCCCTAGAGCCTCGGTGTGGATGCTTAAGGGTGCTCGTGCACTTGCTCTTCTAGAGGATCTTGACTATGTATCTCCTGATCATGTTAAGAAGATAGCTCCACATGTGCTTAGACACAGAATTGTTCTGCGTGGCGAGGATCGTGTTGATAGTGTAGATAGATTTATTGAGAATGTTTTGTCTCGTGTTGAGGTTCCTAAATAATGCGTATCGCTCCTAGTAAAGAGGGTTTCTTCATACTCACTTCATCAACCGTGTTAGGTATCCTATATCTTGTTTCTCTAGATCTCTTCATCGGCTTCATAGCAGTGATGCTGTGGATCTCTTTAATCACAGATCTTGTTCATAGCTACTATACACGCTACAAGAGATGTGAAGCAAATGTTGTTCTCAGCGGGAATGAGACTTGGGTTTGGAGAAGTTTAGAGATCAAGTTAATTACTAGGGGGTGTGGGGAGAGGATTTATCTAAGGGATCTTCCGAATTGGCTATATGAGACCCAGAGGAGTTTCATGGGTGATCAGGAGGTTCATGTTGCTATGAAGACTCGTTTCAGATACTACGGGAAGTATGAGCTGGATCGAATCAAAATATATTTTCTGAGTAAGTTAGGTCTCTATGTGTTTGGTAGAGAGATTAATGCTTCTATAAGGATCAGGGTTTATCCAGAGTATCTCTACTGGGTATTTAGACTAGCTGTTCTTCTAGGGATCCGTTTAATTGGTAGAGGATCTAGAGCCATGGAATATGTCTCGGCTCCTCAAGCAATAATTTCTCTCCAGAGATCTGGGTCGGGTGAGTATTTTGTTTCTCGAGAATATTTTCTTGGAGATGATATGAGGAGAATTGATTGGAGAGCTACTGCGAGATCATCTAAGCTCATAATCAAGGATCTTAGGGAGGAGAGTGGTGGTGGAGGGGTATATATTGTTTTCAGCTCAAGATGTCTTGGTCCCTACACATGTGATTTTATAGCATCAACACTTCTATCACTTGCTTACATACTCTATAGAGAAGGGATCCTACCAATATATGCCAGGGATATCAATGATAATGATATATTATTCATAGATAGATTAGGTGATGTCCCAAGAATTTTTCTAAGAATTATCTTCGAGAAGTTAGGTGAGATGAGATTACTAGATGATTTATATGAGTATCTTGGTCCCGAGGAGTATCACTTGCTTAGGCAAGCTATACTAGGAGAATTGGCTAGCAATAATCTGCGCAGAGAATCTACAAATAATTTTCTCGGAGAATTAGATCAAGTATTTGTTGTCTCGGATCTTGTTAACTCTGTCTCAGAGATATACGATTATTTAAGGAGTATCAACCAAGGATCCACA
>CAZFDB010000211.1:0-1913 GCA_964517475.1 uncultured Desulfurococcaceae archaeon
ATATAAATACTCCATCAATTTTAGATGGAGGTATAGTCAGAGGTAGCTGAGGTATGTCTCTCTCGTCAAATGTGACTCCATAATCAAATAATATGTATCTCTCATTTTTCTCAACGGCTATGGCAGCTCTCCCAACTTCTCTCCCAGATCCTAAGATCCTGATCTTTTTATTACTCAATTCAAACACTCCTCTCTATATCTCAAAAATAATATACGCAAATCAAAAAGTTTTACCTCGATCCGCTGAGTTATTGTGATCCTGAGAATAAAGATGTATTCTATTTAATGAATATAATCACTATATCTTTCTCTTGGGCTCAATATTCTTCATTCTTAAATTAGTGCTTCTGCATCTTCTACACTTAGTAGCATTTGGTGGATTAATAGCACCACATCTCCTACAAATCTTCTTCTTCAGAACTCTCTCAATAACTATAGCCATAACATCTGACGTCATTGACATCTCCAATAACCATTGTTTTTAATATGAGTATCTGTCTTATAAAGATGGTGTAGATATAATATGGGTTTATCAATCAGATCCTCTGTACTCGTTTACTTATTCGGAGTATTAACAATTCTATTGTACAAGGCTATGCAACTAATAAATTCGTCGGAAGTATTACTAGAGTATCTATTCTCAGATCAAAGAACATTGTACATGGTGATAATACTACCAGTGATGCCTTCAATAGCGACTTATGTAATCATCAGATCTCTAGAAAATAATTTCTTGAAGAAAATATATGTTTACAATGATTCGATAAGTAAGTTAAGAAATATGATAGATGCATATGCTCTTGTGATGAGACAACACGATGAAAGTATAGAGGATATTAGAAGTAGATTAAATAATCTCAGTAGTAAAGAATATGATCTTGAGAAGAGATTATTAGCTATTGAGAAGCTAATACCGATATTAATAGATCTTTATAAAGATAAAGAGAGGAAGAGTTGATTTATATTGATTGTCTACTACTTCTCTCTCTTAGTTTCTTAGCTAATTCCTCAGCTATTTGATCAAGTGTTTTACCTCTTACATCAATTCCTTCTTTAATAGCTGCTGCAACTATTGGGTGAGTATAGTCTATCTGAGCATAATCTTCTGATACATTCTGAGGTGTCTGCTGGGGTGGAGGAGTGGTTTGCTGAGTAGTTTTATGTTGTGGGGTTGAAGCCTCCTCAAAAGCTCTTCTCCACTCTTTAACAGCTTCAGCTGTAGCTCTTGCTAGCTGAGGTAGTTTTGTTGGTCCTAGTAGTAGTAGGAGTATTAAAACACCGATCCATAACAGCGGATCTGATAAACTAACCATGTAGTCCCCAAATTAAATTTTAGTAAAGAGGTTATTTAATAAATTGATAAATTAATACGATCAATTCACACGATGTAGAGAAAGCGTCTACGTAAGGATCCTCAAAATCAGATATGAGCCAAGGTTCAATAGATTTTTTAAATCTCTATAAATACTAGTTAAGAGGATAAAAGAGAGATAGATAAGGTGTGTATAATTGCCTAGAAAAAAAGTTGTTGGTATCGCTGGGAGATTCGGGGCTCGATACGGATCATCGCTTAGGAAGAGGTGGAAAGCTGTTATGGAGAGAAGATATGCTGAGTATAAATGTCCATATTGTGGCAAAATCGGTGTTTTAGAGAGGATCTCTGTAGGTATATGGAGATGCCCTAGATGTGGTGCTGTATGGGCTGGTGGAGCATATACGCCACATACTGAGGTTGGGGCAACAACAATTGTATCAGGTGTAGCTAAGAAATAAAACCAGTTTCTGTGCCGAGACCTACATATGCTTCTTATAACTACTAGTAGAAGACCTAGTAGAAGAACAAGATCTTTTTTAAAAGAATTCTCGTTACTAATACCAGGTTCATATAGGGTAAATAGAGGAAAACTCTCTTT
>CAZFDB010000212.1:0-1896 GCA_964517475.1 uncultured Desulfurococcaceae archaeon
GGCCTACTCTCAAAGAATTAATAACCGTTAAATACGACTTTGATCTAGTATGGTTCGGACATGCCACTGGACCAGACCCTGATAGATTATATGTTTACTACCACGGATCAACAATACAGCCCGGAGGATGGAACTATATAAGATATAACAATAGTGAAGTTAATAGACTATGGGATCTATCTAGAAAAATAGTTGATCAAGAGAAAAGAGCCGAGATCTTCAGAGAAATCGAGAGAATAGTTATGGAGGATGCTCCCGTAATACCTATTCAGGAAAGAGTTCTATACGCAGCCCACAGAGAAGAGTTCCAAGGATTCCCACCAGGACCTTATTGGTACGCTAATCATCTGGAGAGAATATGGTGGGTTAAAGGAAGTATTAAATCCCCATGGGAGGCTAAATCAGCTATATCAAACGCATCTCAGATGCTCATGGCCTCATTGAATAAATTATCTCAGAGTGATATAACTAGAATAGAGTCTTTAATAACACAAGCAAACGAGTCTTATAAAGCAGGTAATTACGATAAAGCGTATGAACTAGCTTCTCAAGCAATTGAGCAGATAACTAAAGCGACGAAGACCCCAGAGATCATTCCTACAGCAACAATTACTGAACAAACAATTACGCCACCTCCGAAACAGGACTATACACTTATGATCATAGGAACAGTAGTAACTGCTATCGTGATCATATTAATAGCCACTATTATACTTAGGAGAAGATAGAGAATGAGTTTAACTAGGTATTTCCTAAAAAGAATTATTTTTGCTTTTCCGCTCATACTAATTATTATAACGATTAATTTCATTATTATCCACGTAGCACCTGGAGATCCGTTGTCATATATCGTGGGCACCGAATATGTGTCTCCTGAATATCTTCAGAGACTAAGAAGCGAGTATGGTTTAGATAAATCATTATGGGAACAATACTTTATCTATATCTCCAGAGTACTAGTATTTGATCTTGGGCAATCATATAGGTATAGAGAACCTGTCATCAATGTAATAATGGAGAGAGTTCCGGCCACGATAGTGCTTATGCTAATAGCGATAACTTGGGCAACGATCATAGGGATCGTGATAGGTGTGAGAGCAGCATTAAACTATGGAAGAAAAATAGATAATATTGCTTCTATGTTAGCAACTATAAGTGTCTCGATCCCTACTTTCTGGCTCGGGATAATTCTCATAATATTCTTCGGCTCATTCCTCAAGATATTTCCAACACAGGGAATGGTTTCACCGAGCAATATAGGATTTAAGGAGTTAACTCCACAGATCATCATTGATATTCTATGGCACCTGGTTCTACCAAGTATTACTCTAGGAATAGTTTATCTTGGTATATACATAAGATCTGTGAGATCACTTCTAGTAGATGAGTTAGGCAAAGACTATGTTTTGGTGGCATTGGCAAAAGGCTTGAATAAATCTCATGTTCTTTGGAGATACGCGTTTAGGGTCGCTAGCCCATCTATAATAGCGCTAATAGGTCTGAACCTAGGTACAATGATCGCGGGAGCTACTCTAACCGAGACAGTTTTTGCCTGGCCTGGAATTGGTAGATTAATATATGAATCAGTTATAGCGAGAGACTACCCCGTGGTTCTCGGCATATTCATATTTGTATCTATATCAGTGATCATAGCTAATTTAATTGTTGATATGATCAACGCGATTCTTGACCCAAGGGTGAGGTATTGAGATGATCGCTAATAACCTAGCCGGGATAAAGAGAGGGTCGAGAAAAATCATTAGTAATTTCAATATTATTCGAGACGCCATAAGACATATATCAAAGGATTTCATAGGGATCTTCTCTCTAATATTCATAACTATAGTAATATTAATGGCAACTTTCCCCTCAATAATATCACCATACGACCCATAC
>CAZFDB010000213.1:0-1877 GCA_964517475.1 uncultured Desulfurococcaceae archaeon
GTAGTAGTAGCCACCAAGAATATCTGATGGCAATAGATCAGGTGTCATCTGAACCCTCTTAAAAACACCACCTATAGAAGAAGCAATTAATCTAGCAGTCAATGTCTTCCCAGAACCCACAGGACCCTCAATAAATACGTGCCCCTCAGAGACCAATGCAACCAATAAAGTCTGAATAAGATCATCCAGACCCTCAACATATCTCTTAACAAAATCCCTTATCCTAATCAAAGGATTCAACAGATCACTCCCCTCTCTCTTCACCACCAAGCACCTCATCAGCTAATCTTCTAAGAGTATCCTTGTCCCAATCCACATGCTTATTAATTAAATCATTAATAAACTTATTAATATCTCTATCAGCGGAGGAAGATCCTCTACGCATAAGACTTGGGTAATACTTGATAGATAATGCATAGATAAATAATACAAGTATGGAAGCCAGAACATATCTATAGGAGGAGTAGATGAGGAAGCTTAGCGAATCTATGAGGAAGGATCTGATCTCAGTATATCTCCCCACAAACCATTTATCAGTAACTAGATAAGGTCTGCGAAAACCAATTATATCCCTAGCAAATCTCTCATTATCACCTAAATGAATCATGGAGTTAATAAATATACTCGCATCAGAAAACACGTAGAGAACCCCTCCACCATGGGAAACATTGTAGAAGATGCAGAACGGACCATCAATCTTCTTAGAAGAATTATAATCATAGATCTCGATAAAGCTGAATATTGATGAATTACCTAGACAAGAACCCTTTATAGATCCACTGATCTCTAGAGCAGATCCATAATTCATATAAATAATATACTCCCGATCCCCAAAAAAGATCTTTGTTCTAGGAAGATAAGAATTCCTATACATAAATAACGGGTCTCTGAGAACACCTTTGTAGAATAATACACCTACACCTAATTTACTCAGCAGATCCTGGGCTGAGCCGAAGTCATCAGCTACGAAAACAACTCCTCCTCTCATAAGAAAATCGTTTATCAAAGAAATCTCTTCTTCTGAGAAGTTCTTGCTGGGTCCAACAATGAAGATTACTGAGGATCTAGGATCAATAGATCCTAGATCCCTAAGTGATATCCTAGAAACATTTAGATCTGAGACATATATTGATAAACCATTATAAAAAGGATTATCAGGTGAGAAATCATCAGCTGAGGGAACATAGATGAGTACTAGCGAGATAATTATTAAAGTGATTATGATACCCAGTAAAATATATGTTGTGTAGGAATATCTACTCACCGCCACCACCTCTCCTCAAGGCATTGATTAATTCTCTTATGGAGTTGATCAGGGTACTAGCCAAAGATCTGTGTCGAGGTCCTCCATAGATAAATGCCTCGATCCTCATAAACAGATCTTTTAAAAGAACCCATGTATTCTCAGAAATCTTATGCTTAAGTCTCCCCACATATTCTCTAAGAGTCATGGATCTCTCCAGCGCTACACCGAATAATCTCTCGATGATAAGTAGTAGATCGCTTAATATCTCCAGCCCAGGTATCCTCAGCATACTACTTTTCGCGGCCTCTCCAGATATTTTCTCAACAGATCCTTTTTCCCCAGGTATTCTCCTCACAGATCTTATATTCACAACTATTATCACCCCAACTAATACGCCGAGAGGTGTCATTAGATAGAGATTATACACGGGTATCTCAATTATCTTGGAAACAACTCGGTACCCAGGATCAATTGGTGTAGCAATTAAATAAAGTCTCAGGGTAGAGCCGGTGAATAGAGGAGGTATATTAATAACAAAACTATTATTATCAACATAACGTATAGAAACACCTTCATCAAGTACCTCAATAACAATTCTCGTATCAGGATCAGAGTATGCCTGAATCGAGTA
>CAZFDB010000214.1:0-1852 GCA_964517475.1 uncultured Desulfurococcaceae archaeon
AAATCATAAAAACATACGGGTCTTTAGAAAAAGCACTTAAATCACTTCCCAAAGCATCTTTCCCAATAGATCCAACAGAGATCAAAAAATTCTTCTTGAATCCGCCTACTAAATCTGATTATAAATTAGAGTGGAGAGATCCTGATACGAGTAAAATAATAGAGATATTAGTAGAGGAATATGAATTCTCTCGAGATAGAGTCGAGAAACATATAGAGAGATTAGAGAAGGCAATTAAAACAACTACTAAGAGCAGTGGTTTAGATAAATGGTTTAAGAAGAAATAATCCTTAGAACCAATTCTTGAATTAAAAAGCATCTATCTACCGAATCTCCTCTCTCTTCTCTGAAAAGATCTTATTGCTCTATAAAGATCTATTTTTCTGAAATCTGGCCAAAGAGCCTCGCAGAAGAATAACTCTGAATAAGCTGATTGCCATAGCAAGAAATTACTTATTCTTATCTCACCAGATGTTCTAATAACTAGATCAGGTTCTTGCAGATTCCCCATAAATCCGGTGTAGAGGTATTTTGAGATTATTTCTTCGTTAAGACTCTCTATACTTATTTTTCCAGACACGGCATCTTTATAAAGATTCTTGATCGCATCCAAGATCTCTTGTCTCCCGCCATAGCATAGAAGTATATTTAGTATTCTCTCGTTATATGTAGAGGTTTTAGTCTCTATATACTTAGCATTTCTTAAAACCTCCTCTGGGACAAGATCGAGTCTGCCGAGCACGTTAACCCTTATTTTGTACTTATCAACATATTCGTTTAGCTCTGCTAAACCTCTATTTATTATATTGAAGAGGTTTCTCTTCTCCTCTGGAGACCTATATAAACAGTTCTCATAAGACATCGCGTAGATCGTTACAGCCTTGATCCCGAGATCATTGAGCCATTCAAGAACTTCTTTCATTTTATTATACCCATATAAATGCCCATAGGTTTTCTCAAGACCCATTATATTAGCCCAACGTCTATTTCCGTCAGGTATTATAGCAACATGCCTCGGCATGATCCCGTTTCGGATCTCTTTATAAAGCTTCCACTCATACACCTTATACACTGGTTTGAGAAGAAGTGAAGATATGTATCTCAATACGCGGAGAAATAATTTATTTAATGAGTATCTCGATCCTCTTCTCTTTATACAGCACACCCGTCTCTACTAAGAAGTTAATCTACTAAGTAATTTGATTTTTCTAAAAGCTATTTTCTCCGGTAAGAACTCAAGATTCGTGTTATGGGTGACGTATATATATTCTGTATCACTTGACTCTCTCTCAAATCTTTCTATAATAGGCCTTAATTCTTTCGGGGTCTCCATCTTAGTATTCCTACTATCTAGCACTCCTATCCCGAATTCTCTTAAGCCTTTCAGATCCTCTATAACTCTCTCTAAAGATGGTTTTGTCGAAACCAGATCTACTACTGGTATTATTCTCCTCTCCTCAAATAATTTCCTCATCAATTGAATATTATCGGTGTTATACCCAAAGTATATAATGATCCATATATTACCTCCAAAGTTCTCAGATATCCTTCTATACAACTCCAGGATCTCTGAAGGTATCTTAGAGAAAGCTAATTCAGGTTCGTGAAGATCTATGTGTCTCAGACCTTCTCTATAAGCATATGAAAGTTCTTTCAAGATCACTTTCTCCACATAATCTTCCGCAACCTTAATTCTCGAGCTATAGACATTCTCATCTATTAATGAATTCATGGTTAATGTAAGAGGTCCTGGTAGGCTTAGACACACTTTATCAATTCTGTTTCCAAGTCCGAGTAGCCTCAGATCATTTATTAATTGCCTACTTATTCGAGGCTCCTCATATGATATGGG
>CAZFDB010000215.1:0-1808 GCA_964517475.1 uncultured Desulfurococcaceae archaeon
CTTACTAATTCTCTTAGAATATAATCTCTCCTCAACCATCATATTAAGAAAATCGGTGTTTCCACCAATATTAACTTGATAAGTTTCCTCAACTCTGACGCCTCTCATATGAAGAAGTCTTACGAGCGTTCTATGAAGTATAGTTGCACCGACCTGACCCTTAATATCGTCTCCTAGAAGCGGGATCATCGCTTCTCTATATTTTCTATGCCATCTCCTCTCCTTATCACTGGCAATGAATACTGGGATAGCGTTGATGAAAGCAACACCAGCTCTGTAACAAGCTTCAGCATATAGTCTAGTAGCCTCCTCAGCTCCCACTGGTAATAGGTTTATAGCGACATCAACATTATTTTCTCTTAAGACCCTCACCACATAGTCGAGATCTATTTTTAGATTATGAGGTTTGAAGAACTCTCTCATATGAGGAGCTACGCCATCCATGACAGGCCCTGGTAGAACCTTCACACCTGTTGGCCCTAGATCGATTATTTTTGGAAATATGTTGGGGTACTCAAATATGGCTTCCGCGATGTCTTTACCTATTTTTTTCTCCGATACGTCAAACGCTGTCACGAAATCTATATCAGCTACTGAGTACTTACCTACGTACTCACTCATTAAACCATCGATCTTATCTCCTCTCTTAGCCTTATACACAATCTGGATTAGTGCTGAGGCTATATTCCCTATCCCAAATATTGCTGTTCTGATACTCATCTCTAAACACCACGAATCAATTCCTCTCCTTTTACAAATAATCTTTCGAATAACTCGAGAGCTTCTCCATATTTAATGATTCTCGGTGGAGCCTTAAAACCGTAGGCCGATATGATCTCAGCCATTTTAGCAAGGATCTCTTTATCTCCTCCGTATCTCCTCACACTATAGGCAGTAGCTCTAACTATGTCAAGAACCGTATTTACAGAACTTGAACCATCATAGCTCCAGTATTTAACCTCGATCTTATAGATCTTATTTAACGGACCTATTATCTCCATGTATATATGGCTGATCCTTTGATCCTCTAGAAACGGTACATAATCAGTTGTTCCAGCAGTTATTCTCTCCACACCCTCGACTTCTATAGAGCGGCTCTTCACCTCTCTCTTCTTCATTCTAATATTCTCATCACTTGTAACAAGTGTTTCTAGAGTACCTGAGATATCTAATTGATAACTTCTTAGTATCCTAAGATTTCTTCTTGAGAAGAATTCAGCAATACTCTTATGAATAATTGTTCCCCCCACACTACTCAATAAATCGTCTCCAACAATCAATACACCTCTATCAATAAACTCTTTAAATAAGCTATGATCCCCAGCTAGGTTCTCAGGAGTCGTGTTAATAAAAGACATATTCAGTTCCTTAGATATCTCAGCATATTTTCTAGACGTCTTCTCCTCACCACTATTAATAGCCAAGAGTATAATTTCAGGATCTATTTTTCTGAGTTCTCTCTTAAAATTCTCAGGATCGCTGGAACAGATCGATCCTAAATAATCTTTTAGAATAGGTATTTCATCGAGTAAGAACCCGGGAATAATGTTATATCTATTTTTAATTGTTTTCCTACAATCAATATCTGATAAACCTACTAACTCAATATCCTCAACACCGAATCCTCCTACTCTCTCATGCCACAACCCCTCTAACCTCCTCTCACCAGACAACTCTGTAGCCATAATCAATGACGTGGTAACAGTCCCTATACCGATACCAAATAACTTGATCTTTCTCATAGTAATTATCCTATTAAAATGTTTCTCAGTATAAAATAATTTACAACTGAAAAGCCTCGCCCTTTG
>CAZFDB010000216.1:0-1800 GCA_964517475.1 uncultured Desulfurococcaceae archaeon
TCCATAATCTCTCTTAGACATACATGATGCACCGTATCTATTATTATAATTCCACGTGATTGTTAGACTTCTAATACCTAATCTATATAGGATCAATAGATCATCTGGGTTCATCAAAGGATCAGCTCCTTCCAAACTTATCAATAATCTAATCTTATTGTCTCTATAGAAATTATCTAGATCAGATCTGTTCTGAATAATCTCTAGATAATCACTGTATTTCTCAGCTAATCTATAATAGATCTTTAATTGCTCAAACAAGTTATCATAGCCATTAAAAACAGTGCCTCTATAAAAGATCTCTCCACCGTAGAATTTACTTAACCTCTCAGCTCTTAAAGGATCCCATGTCTCAGTAGCTGGGAAAATTGATGCGAAGATTAGATGAACTCCTCCCCTCAAATACTTAGGGATATCACCATGTCTACCAATCAAATCTTTATCGAAGTCCCTGATCAATTCCTTTGATCCTGTCTGGAGGAAATATGCGATGTCTTCATGAAGATCTATTATTTTGTACATAGAGACCTCCTCATAAAAAATTTGTGAAGCCTATTATTTGTAACGCGGATCCTATTCATAAGATCTTGATCTCATGATAATAATTCTGATAATAATTTCTTAGCATCTGATACCTTGTCCCTCTTCTCTCTCAATAATCTAAGTATAAATTGTGAGAATTCTTGATCGCCTGTTAGCAACTGTATTGATTCCGCAACACTCACTCATCCAGATAAATCATCTTTACAGTCATACCACCATCAACTACAATATTCACACCAGTGATCCAGCTAGCTGTTGCAAAGGGTTGTGATAGCTGAAGATATTTGTAGTTACTTGTAAATACATTACTCGCTCTCAACCACTATCAAGACCTTAACCTTCCTCCCATGGTGTTTCTTGAGTTTTTCTTGATACTCTCTTGGGGGGTATATGACGTATCTGTCCCCGGCGTACTTAACTATCTTACCCTCAAACACATATACAGTGCTTATACTCTCACCCCAATATCATCTGCTGTAAAAAATTTTTAAGACTGCAATCAAACAATACATTTAGTGAGAGCCCGATGAAGGCGTCTATCCGCCGCATTGCTTGGTGGATGCTTGAGGGAGTGTATCATAGAGCTCTCAAAGCCGAAGCAGAGGTAATGGAGGGAGATCTCAGCGATCTGCTTTGGGATTTGAACATCCATAGATACACTCTTCAGAGAGCTGTAGATACTCTATGGGAGCTGGACAAGGTTCCGAAGAAGAGCCAGGTTCATCAGTTGCTCTACCCGGTGCTGAAAAGCTATGGGTTCAGAGCACATATCATCAAGAACATATATTTAACAGCGCTGGCACTAGTTAAATCATCTAAGCAGAGCAATGGTTTAAAGCCTATCGTAAAGAGATTGAGTGCTAGACTGGACTACCAGGATGCTAGAGTAGATATAGATAATCAAATCATCAAGATCATTCTTAGGAATAAGTGGTTCACGTTGAGGCTTAAGCATAGGAGGAAGTATATTGAGAGGTTCAAGGGTCTTAAGTGGAAAGAGGTTCATGTTAAGTATGAGAGTGGGAAACTCTATGTGAGTATAGTTTTTGAGTATGTGTATGAGCCGTATACACCGATAGGTGTTATTGCTCTCGACGTTAATCTAAGGAGTGTTGCTGTCTATGATGGTTATGAGGTTAAGAGGTTTGAGACGAGGTTTGTAGATGCTCTGGGTAAGAGGAAGCGTGCTGAGGAATTGCAGAAGAAGTATACTAGGAGATGGAGGTATAATAAGAGGATACTAAGCAGAGTTAGATC
>CAZFDB010000217.1:0-1779 GCA_964517475.1 uncultured Desulfurococcaceae archaeon
TTAAATTATCTGATGACATAGGCATATACCTCAGATCTCCTTTAGGGATTCTCACAATATATTGATGCGATCCGTCTGGTAGCCACACTATGTTAACACCAATTATTCTTGCTGGGAACACTAGCTGAGATACGATAGATTTAATATCTTTCCTAGTACTCACAGATATAATTCTTACCTTAGCATCTAATTTATCTCCTAAAGCTCTCGAGATCCTCTGAATAATTCTTTGATCACTTCTCTGAGAAAATTCCCCGAGGATCACTATTGTATCAGATATCTTGTAAGCTTTTACATAAGTGAAATTAATAAGAAAATTTTTGTACTCAGGATCATTCTCAAGATCAATGAGATACCTCATTATATCTACCTCAAACTCTGAAACCGCGCCACTTTCAACTAATCTTCTACATCTAGGACATAAAACACCTGTCTTAACACATATATAGTCTAGTGGAATTCTCACTCATCTGCCCCCTAACGAATAGGTGTATTGTCAAATTTAGATTTTGTGTGAACCCTTATATATCTACTAAATCTAATTATAAACCGTTCTATATGTTAAAATACTATTTAAATCCTACCCACTACCTCTAAGTCTTACCTGAGTTTAGATACTGTATTTTTATGTTTATAAATATAGTAAATTGAGTAGTAGAATGTGAAAAAGGCATGTAGTATCATACCTACATATCCAATAAATCCTGTAAACAGATCGATTTTATCCAGACAGGATCTGCCTCTTAAATAAAGAAATACTCCACCAATGATTATAGTAAGTATATAGAATAATCCTAACAATATGTTTACGGTAATGATCGATATCACGGGGAGTAGTATATTGTATATGAGAAACCCTGTCCAGTAAGGTAGATCTGGAGGATAAGATCTTCCTATATATCTAGAGCATTCAACTAATCCTCTTACACGATTTCTCTGCCAAGAAATAATATCTTTAAATGTAGAGGGCATTGATACGAAGAGTACCGCCCCTCTCTCATGTGCATACCTTACCCTATCTCTATGATTCCTGTATAGTTGATAAGAGAATATGAAATCCTCACTTCTACTACACGGAGGATAATTAAATAGATCGTATATCACTATCTCCTCAGCCTTATTATTTCCTGGTGCATGTCTATCTCCAACTCCTAAGGGAAAGATCTGGTGATAACCATGATACCAATAGAAGAATTTGGACCATATACTCTGTTTCTTTACAATAGATCTTCCTGACAATATTATCCTTACACTATTATCTACTCTCGATCTCTCAGTTAAATATCTATTAAGAATATTCTTGATATAATTAGGATGATACTCATTCTCAGAATCGCCCCATATTATCAAGTGATAATTTCTACTTCTCAACATCTCTATAACCTCTCTCCTCGCAGGCCCTGTGCCGCCTTTCACTCTCTGCTCAATGAAATATATACATGGGATCTTCTCAGAGTATTCTGTAGCCACATCCTTCGAGCGATCCTTACTACCCCCATCCACTATGAATATATCGAAGTATTTACATGGAGGATATGTTTGATTAGATAAACTCTCTAGAGTTTTTCTAAGACCTTTCTCATTATCTTTATTAAGTATTACGAGAACCACTCGAAGATCTTTAGCAACTTCTAAGTTCCCATGATCATTATCTTTGGTCATTGATTATCACACCCTACTCGAGATAAAAAGAGATCTACTATTATTTCATCACATTATATTAATATTTTAGATAAAAAATCATACCGCAATAATCTTTTAATTATATTATGGTCTATG
>CAZFDB010000218.1:0-1765 GCA_964517475.1 uncultured Desulfurococcaceae archaeon
AGAATACCATGATCTTCTCAAGATAATTTATTTTCCAAAAGAATATAAATATTCTCTAAAAACACTGAATAGATATATACAAGCACACCAATATATTTATGAGGGAAATATGAGTTTAGATGAGTTGAGGAGGAAAATAATTGCGTATATCGAGGAGAACAAGGATCCTTTGATAAAAGCAGCGTTTTACTCAGATGAGAAAGTATCAGCTATAATGAATAGATTAATTGAGGAGTGGGAGAGGTCTGGGAGAAGAGGAGCACCTATTGACTACGCAACATATGAGGAGCTGAAGATACTTGCTGAGAAAGCTGAGTATTACCGTGATGCGCCAAGAGATCTTTATCTAAGAAGAATGCTTAGAGAGAGTATTGAGTAGTTAGCCAAGTAAAGTATCTCTTAAACGTCTCCTCAGGATCTATGAAGACATGATCTAGTTTACTCAATAATTTTTTTACAGAGACTATATATCTCTTCTTAACAATTGTCTCTAGAAAAGATCTGGTGACATCGCTAGGAGCAATGAATCTAAGTATCTTAGCTAGATAGAGTATTCTGTCACCAACCCTCACAATAGGTTTCTTACCCAATACATCAAATAATATATCAGTCACCCTCTTCATAGAAATTGGTTTAGGTGATGCTACATGATAATAATTGTTATAAAGATCTTTTCCACCAATAATTTTATCGATGACGCCAACGAGATCATCTATATCAATTATGTTAAAAACAAAATTTATATCGATCTTAACACCTCTTCTCGCTAGTCTCATTAAAGTGATCCATTCATTATGAGTATTATACTCACCAACAACTATAGATGGTCTTAGAATAACGTGATTAATACCGTATCTAAAAGATCTTTCTCTAACAATTTTTTCACCTAAGCACTTACTTCTCTCATAACCACTTCTGAGAGAATTCATATGCTCGCAATGAGTATCTTCCTCAACCACAGGATCAATACCTGGTTTACTTGCACCTGTCGAGCTTATGTAAACGAATAATGTTTCTTTTAAACCACTTAGGTTCATAGCATCCAAGATCCTCGATGGGAGATCTGCGTGAACCTCCTTCAAATCACTCCACGAACCTTTTAAGAGACCAGCTGCGAATATAATGACATCTGACGAATTATTCTTGAAGTAATTAACTAGATCATCAACACTTAATTTATTGAGTATATCCACATAAACACCCTTTCTCATAAATTCATCAATCAATGATCTATTTTTATCCACAGAGGATCCTCTAATAACTGAATAGATCTCGTGTCTAGTGCCTAGCTTCTCAACAAGATTTCTACCAATAAAACCTGTTGAGCCTATAATAATTATCCTCATTCTACCGTTCGTCCCTAGATGTTTATTCTCATTTGCTTATATTTTTTCGTTGCATCTAGGGACTTCCACCTCACCCACGCTTCACGGGCTATTAGCGTGAGTTCATGGGCGGCTGTCGAGCCTAACGGCATGAGGCTCCCATCTAGGAATAATCTCCCGAGACTCGGAGCATTGCTCCCATCGCCTCGGGAGGCTCTGAATAATAAGTTCCAACAAGCCACAGCATCTCTATGCCACAACTCTCCTCCTACACTGCATCTACCGATTCTGTCGCCGTTGCTGTAGACTATCCTCTTACCGTGCACGGGGCACAACTTAGACGTGTTTCTAGGATTCACGTAGATCACGGGGACTCCGTGCTCCCTAGCCTTCTCCTCGATAGCTCTTTGAACTCCTCTAAAGCTCGCCTGGTATATCCT
>CAZFDB010000219.1:0-1763 GCA_964517475.1 uncultured Desulfurococcaceae archaeon
TCAGGCTCAAGAAATTTATTCTCGATCTTAACAATATCTTTCTTACCAAGTTTCTTACTCTCAACATTCATTAGAACAGCTATTCTATAACCCTCTCTCCCAGTTATTCTCAGAACCCTTAAAACATCTATTCCTCTACCAGCTGGAATATGGTCTATCACGGTCCCCCTAATAATCTTAGATACAGTTAATGAATACATCATATCTCTCCTCTGAGTATAAGTGTTAGGAGAGCCATTCTAACAAATACTCCTAGATAAGCTTGGTAGTAATATGCTGCGTACCTGGTTTTATCAACACTAAATTCAATCTCATCAACTTTTGGTAGTGGGTGAAGAATCTTCAGATCCTTCTTAGCTCTACTGAGTATTGAGAGTGTTAATTTATAGGAACCCTTAACTTTCTCATATTCACTCGGATCCGGAAATCTCTCTTTCTGAACCCTAGTCATATAGATCACATCAACATCATCAATAATCTCCTCAATACTCTCTTTCTCAAAAAATCTAACACCTCTACTCCTCAGAAGATCTAGTGTTTCTACTCTCGCTCTTAGTAGAGATGGTGAGACCAGATATATGATCGATGGTTTATATAGTGTTAATCCATATATAAATGATGTCGCAGCTCTACCATACCTCAGATCACCTACAACAGCATATTTCAAACCATCTATTCCACCAAATAACTTTTTAATCGTATATAGATCAATCATTGCCTGCGTCGGGTGATGCTGTCTACCATCACCACCATTAATAACAGGATCCTCAGAGATCTCCGAGGCGAATTTAGCGGCTCCCTCAAATCTATGTCTAATAACAATCAAATCACTATAAGCCTCAAGCATCTTTATGGTATCAGCTAGATTCTCACCTTTCTCAACACTAGTTCCCTCAGCACTAGAGAAACCAATAGTATCAGCACCTAATCTCTTCGCAGCAACCTCAAAACTCAGTCTAGTTCTCGTGGATGGTTCGAAGAATGCTAGAGAAACAACCTTGCCCTCCAATAATCTGAATTTCTTATCTCTATTCTTCTCAAAGTAATCAGCTCCCTCAAACAATACTTCGAGATCCTCTCTAGTGAAATCTAGTATTGATATCACGTCACGCATATAGAAAGAATTCTTCAGAAAGCCCACTAATATTAGAGTTTTGAGAGTTAATAAAAGAGATGATATATTCCTCAACAAGATCTTTTAAAACGTGGTGATATCCAAAACAATAATAATAAAAAAATGTAACTTATGTATTACTCAGAATCAGCCGATAATCTTAGTCTCCTCAATATATCTAAGTACTCTGTCAAGAGTATCCTTATCGATAAGACCCATAGAGTATAATTCTCTGAATAACTCATCAGCTGTTAACAAACTATAGAATAAGACACCTAGTCTCTCCAATCTCTCACGAGCCCCCTGACCACGGTCAACAACAACGATCACCTTTATAGGCAACCCACCTTCTCTCTTAATAGCCTCAATACTTTTCTCAAGAGATCCTCCCGTGGTTGCCACGTCATCAACAACAACTATTCTTCTACCACTAACCACTCCCTCAACTAATGATTGTGTCCCATGCTCTTTCCTCTCTATTCTCACGTAGCCAAGTGCTTTATTAGTTCTACATGCTAGGTAGGTTGCTAATGGTATACCGGCTGTTGCTACACCAATGAACATGTCTATGTCTTCGATAGATACTATACGAATCAACTCATTAATTACTTTATTAATTATATGTGGATAACTATAGATTCTTCTAAGA
>CAZFDB010000220.1:0-1752 GCA_964517475.1 uncultured Desulfurococcaceae archaeon
TTCCCTTCGCCGCTACTAGTCTTTGTTTCTTTAGTGTGTTTATGTGGTTTGTCACTGTTTTCTCTGATTTATTTATTTTCTTTGCTATCTCTGGTATTGTTGTTCCTGGGTTCATATCTATTATCTCAATGATCTCTTTTTTCTCATCTGTTAATTCTCTTGTTAATATTCTTATATCCTCTAGATCTATTCTATACTCAACTGGCTCTGCCTCAGGCGTTATGTAAGCCACTGCCCTCTTCCCTGATAAAAGCGCTGTTGTGTATAGCGCGGCTCCTAAAATCCTCATCCCGCCTGAGATATCTATAACGATAGGCTCCTCAGCTTCTAAGACAATATCTATTAACTGATCAACTAAATCAATAAATTCTTTATCAACACCCCTAATATCAAGCTCTACGAGAACTGGTTTCTGCAAACCTATTCTGAGGCAGTATGCCTCCAAGGCTGCGAAGGCATTTGCTGATGAACCTGATAATGGTCTTGGCACAATTACATAGATCTTGTCGCTGGGCTCAGCTTTTGTTGAGTGTAATCTCCTGATAATAAGATTCTCGTGGAAGCCTAGTGTGAATATATATGTTGTCATACCAATCAATCTATGGGATTCATAGGTTATATCAATATTTTCATCAAAGATTCTTCTCCAAAGAATCATTTCCCAAGGATCCATGGATGAGATAAACATGATCTTTATGGGATTCAGGCTACGGAGATTTTAAAATGAATATTAAAATCGGCTCAGAAGAGAGAAGCGGTGAAAAAATGCTCACATCCCAGGACATTATAAGAGGTATAAGAAAACTACACACAATAAGAGAAAAAGATCCTGTTCCAGAAGAGTTGAGAGGATGGAGTTTCCACACACCGCCAATTAAACCAAGAGCTTATCTAGGATTAGGAGTATCTGAGATAAGCAATAGATACTGCGAGACTAAGAGAGATGTTTATCTAAGGAGAGTCATGAGGATCAAGCCATCAAAGACACAAATACTACAAATAGGATCATCTATACACAAGATCTTTACACTAGCCTCAGACAGAACCAGAGAAATAATCTTCTCGAAAAACCCGTTGGAGAGATTAGAGAGAGAATTATTAGTGGCTAGTAAGAGAGTTAGTGAGATATGCATAGATAGTATCTATAAATACTGCATATCACTATACAAGAAACTACTAATCACGTGGGTCTCAGAAGGAATTAAGTCCGAGGCAATGTACGGTGGATTATCAATATCATCAATACCATGGTTCACAGAACTCAGAGTAGATGGTACATTAATTGGTTTATCAGATAAATTATCAATTGATGCATTAATGAACCCATTGATCATAGCGGAGATAAAGAGTGGTTTGGAGAAAGATTTTCATAAATTATCACTCGCAGGATACGCATTAGCTATTGAGTCTAGTCTCGAGATACCTGTTGATTATGGGGTGATAATATACGTTAACTCTATGCCTGAGAACCCTGAGATTAGATACGAGACTTATTACATATCACCTGATCTAAGGAAGGAGTTTATTGATGCGAGAGATGATTTAATCGATCTTATTCTAAGCAGAAGAGATCCTGGGAAACCACGTTTGTGCCCCGACACATGCCCATTCAAAGAATTCTGTGGGTGAGATCCTGTGAGAAGCTTCGTGGTGACGGGCTATGGCGTGAGGATCTCTGCTAAGAAAGATAGTTTTGTTATAAGTGATAAAAGTAAGAAGATTCGTGTAAGCCCCTCAGACATTGATCAAGTG
>CAZFDB010000221.1:0-1737 GCA_964517475.1 uncultured Desulfurococcaceae archaeon
CTCCTAGTCACTATGCCCCTCACCAATGGTTTTGGTAGTGGCTTAGATCCATAGATCTTATTAATTAACGGCTCAATAAATAATTGAAACTCAACTAATGCTGATACTGGGAAGCCTGAGAATATGAATATTGGCTTATTCCTCACTACCGCAAAACCAACTGGTTTCCCCGGTCTTATTCTGACCCCATGGAAAATAATTTTGGATCCCTCGATCCCCTTAATTGCCTCCGGTACAAGATCTGTTTCACCGATACTTGAGCCCCCTGTTGTTATTAATATATCTATTTTCTCTAGAGCCTCAAGAATTTTCTCTCTAATTAATTTAATATCATCTTTAACAACTCCTAGATCTATGTCTTCGCAACCATTTTCTCTAATCAATGCCCTCAGGAGAGGCTTAGTGCTATCAAGGATCTTTCCAGAATCAGGTGAGTAGTCCTCGGCTCCAGGCTCAATTATTTCATCACCTGTTGATAAAACACCGATCCTAATTCTCTCGTAGACAGGAACCATATCTATATTCTGAGAAGCTAGGATCCCTATATGCCATGGTCTTAGTCTACTTCCTCTAGAAACTAATACTTCTCCCCTCCTCAGATCTTCTCCTCTCCTTGAGATATTTTGTAGAGGAGCTACTGGTCTCGTCACCAAAATGCTATTATTATTCTCCACAACAACATTTTCGGCCATAACAACGGCGTCCGCACCCGGTGGTATAGGAGCTCCTGTGAAGATTTTCACAGCTTCACCACTACTAATCTTTGGGATCTTACTCAAATCATCTCCAGGAACTACTCTGCCAACTACTCTTAATTCGATTGGGTTGGTGGGGGAGGCGCTTATTACATCAGAGGATCTTATTGCATAGCCGTCTACGGCACTTCTATCAAATGGAGGAACATCGTATTGAGCAAATATATCTCTAGCAACAATTCTACCAACAGCATCGATAATACTTATATTAACCACACCAGGTTCTTTAATAGGTACCTCTTTGAATATTAGGGTCAGTGCCTCCTTAACAGATAATAGATTTTTAAAACCTTTCATAATATCTCTCATACAACATCCATTATATATCTTCTGGCAGTAATATTAATTAGACTAGTTATGCCGATATATAAATTAACTCCTTATGAGGAAACCCTAAAAATAATTTCTAGACTAAGACTAGAGAGCCCAAGAGTAGAGGAGAGGTATGTGTGGGAAGGTATTGGAATGATTGTTGCGGAGGATATAATAGCTCCAAAAGATCTCCCGGATAAGAATCTGGCTGCAATGGATGGTTACGCAATATCAACAAATGATCTATTGAGATACGAGAAATTAAGAATCAGTGAATTAAGCATATATCCTAGTTCTAAGGAACCTATTAGCCTTAGACCCGGGGAAGCGATCTATGTAACTACAGGATCCTTAATCCCGGAGGGAGCAGATGCTGTGATTAGGGTTGAGAATGCTAGGATAGAGAACAACTATGTCAAACCTATCGGGAGGATCTATCCAGGAAAAGATATTTTCTCGATCGGGGAGATCGTGAGAAAAGGAGAACTGGTGATTAGGAGAGGAGATATATTAACACCATACACAGCATCACTACTACTGCAACTAGAAGTGTATAAAATAAAGATCTATAGACCAAGAATATCTCTTATAAGTATAGGAGATGAATTAATCTCATACAAAGATCTTTTCATGAGCGGTGTGAGAGACACATCAACCTTAATATATCAAG
>CAZFDB010000222.1:0-1737 GCA_964517475.1 uncultured Desulfurococcaceae archaeon
CATGGGGGATTAATCCTATGTTTGAGGAGGATTTCGTAGGTGTATTAAGTGATTCTCATGATAATTTAGATAATATAGATAAGGCTATTGAGATCCTTAGGAAAAGAGGTATTAGAACTATTTTTCATTTAGGAGATATAGTTTCTCCATTTACTCTATTGAGAATCGTCTCTAATGGTTTCAGAGTTATTGCTATTCTAGGTAATAATGATGGGGAGAGGATAGGGTTGGTGAGAATTGCTTCACGTAATAATTCAGAGGTTCATGAGCCGCCTCATCAATTAATTATTGGTGGTAAAAAGATTCTTATGATACATGGAAAAGGCTCAGTTGATGAAACAAGAGAATTTGCTGAGGCAATAGCGTTATCTGGAAGGTATGATGCTGTTCTCTATGGACATACTCATGTTATAGATTCAAGAATTGTTGGAGATACACTGGTTCTGAACCCAGGTGAACTCTTTGGGAGATTAACAGGTAAAGCATCTTTCGCAATATTAAACATCAGGGATCTCTCAGTCGAAATAATTGTTCTATAGATGAATAGGATATGAAGAAACCCTACTTCTACATAATAGGTCTTGGACCAACACCTAAGCACGTATCTTATCAAGCTATAGAAATATTATCTGAGAAATGCGACTCTGTATTCTACGAGGAGTATACATCAATTCCTTCCGAGGGAGATCTTTCTTATATCGAGGAGATGATAAAGAAGAAAGCTACTAAATTGAATAGAAGAGATCTAGAGGATCTAAGCGGGGAAATAATTATAAGAAGTCTTAGAGAGGGCAGAAACACTTGCCTAGTTACTTGGGGGGATCCTTTGATAGCAACAACTCATATCTCAATAATAACTAGGGTGGTCCATGAGGAGTTTAAATATAGATATATACCAGGGATAAATTCAGTGAGTGTGGCCTTAGCGGCTTCGGGATTAATGATATATAGAATAGGGAAGATAGCCACTATAACTTACCCAAGAGAAGGTGTGATTAGTGAATACCCTTATCTTGTCTTAAGAGAGAATCTCTCAAGAAATCTACATACAATCTTTCTACTAGATATAGATTCTGAGAAAAATATTTATATGAATGCTAGAGAAGCAATTAAGATATTACTTGATCTCGAGAAAAGATTCGGTGAAGGAATATTTTCATCAAAGAGTCTTGTTTTGGTAGTGAATATTGCTAATAATATAATGATATGTGGTGGTGAGGCGAATTACGTATTAGAGAATCCGCCAAATAATTACCCCCAGATCCTTGTTGTTCCAGCTAAATTATATTTCACAGAAGAAGAGTATCTCAGAGAACTTGGGCTTTTAAATAATAGATGTATCTATATATGAGAATCGTCACACACATCTTGTTTAACACAGTATTTATCCAAGATCTTTCTGATCACCCCCAGAGAAGAATATGTTGATATTCTCTCGGGGAGCCTCATAACATCTATATTCTCTATCCCACGAGACCTAAGTTCTCTTCTCAAATCATCTTCATTGAATATTTGATCAGGTCCTAGTAAAATGATATCGGGTTTTATGATCTCTACAGACTTCAACGGATCCTCAGGATCTCCCAGAAACGCTTTATAAACATATCTTATAGACGATACAACTTCCAACCTCCAATTCTCGGGATTTATAGGCTCTCTACCTTTGAAACGCGAGGCATTAATATCTCTAGAGACCACCACATACACCTTACCGAGTCTCGAGGCCTCTCTTAACAG
>CAZFDB010000223.1:0-1690 GCA_964517475.1 uncultured Desulfurococcaceae archaeon
GCAATTACTTTTAACAACTGATTCTCCAAAGCCTACTCCAAGGATCTTCTCTCTATGATCAATACTATCATTAATCTCTACTAAAAGCTTCTTTAATGCTTGGTAATTAACTGTTCTCCTACTATAATTACTATGTGCATCAGCTACACAAATAATCTTCCCCGCACCATGGATCTCTTTAAGGAAACCTTCTAAATCAATTTGTATATCATCTGCTCCATTAGTGTTATAAATTATGTATGAGACACATTTATCCGACCCAATCACATAGCTACCCCAACCATCCGAGCCTCTTAGATTGATTTTGTAGAAATCAGTATTTGAAGAATCTTTCTTTGAGATAAAATCTCTTAATTCATCAGCGAATTCCCTCGATATATTTCTCACGTATTCTCTCTTAACAATATTCCTCTCATGAGAACCTATTGTGTGAAAAACTATTGTCTTACCCAAATCACTAAGAGATTCATCGAATACATATACCGCGTCAGATGAACCAACTTTCTTGAATGGTCCGAAGTGAAACCCTGGGAAGACCCATAGTATACTCCTCCTCTCACCTCTGCGGAGAATCATTGCTTTAACAAAAACATCTTTTTTAACAGAGTCTTTCTCTAACGCATCCTCCAGGTAGCTGTGGTCATCAATTAGCCAGCTCCTAATAAATCCTCTACCTAACTCAAATGTTTTCACACCGTTACTTCTACCAAGGATCTCTAGTAGAGACACGAATACAACCATGATGATTGATGAGATCACAGAGATCTCGAGATATCTCACAAATCTACTCAGAGTATAATCTAGAGAAGATATGAAACTGGTAGCCACGCTAATAAATACACCGACACTAAATGATCTTATTATATCACCCCAGAAAATGAATCTTATTAAGAAAAGCATTGCTGAAGACGCTGCATAGAGAGTGAGTATATCTCTACTCGGCACAGGGAGAAGCATTAATAGACTAGCTAGTGAGTAGGGGATTATCGAGAAGAAAGATATTCCCAAGATCCTCTTAACACCTGTTTCAACAACACCTATTTTTCTGTAGAGAATATTTATTAGTGATATATAGATTAGAGAGGCTAGGAAAACATTTATGGTGACAAGAGGATCATTTGTTAATACGTAGCCTATCATCAGGATAAGCATGTTTGCGAGAACGTATAGTATAATAAGATTAGTGGATCTAGGTAAAGCGAATAATTTAGCGTATAATTCTCTTAGAAAAGCTTCTACGTCTCTTGATGCCCCAGGATCCAATTTTTAGTCCAAGAAACCATATTTAGAAAAATATAAAAATCTTTCCATATGATCTCTTAAGATGAGTAGTAGATGATTAGTCTCCAATTAATCATTTCGTTGTCTCTAGCAATAATAACTTATTCACTAAGTATTGCTCAGACCATCTATAATCTCAGAGTAATGAATATTCATGAAAAGATCTTGTTGAGATATGAGAATAACACGAATAAGACTAATATCATAGTCGTTTCACCGTGCATAGTTAAGAAGATGTCTGATGAGGATAGAAGAGCTTTTAGAGAAACACTTAAGAGAATAATTGATCTAGATGTTGTTAAGAGAATAATTATTGTTGTACGTGATGAGGATGATCTAGGCATATTAAGAAGTGAGATACTGAATAATTTGAATAACGCTAAGATAGATTCGAGGATCTCGGAGGAGA
>CAZFDB010000224.1:0-1689 GCA_964517475.1 uncultured Desulfurococcaceae archaeon
ATACTACACTTAGGGATTAGGTTATTAAGATGGGTTGGTCTTGAAGAGCTTATGCTAAGATGTTATAGAGTTAATTGAGGTTTATTGAGTGATTCACAGCTAGAGATGATACACTACCAGATAGATTCTTCGAAGCTCTAGAATGAATAGCACCTAGAATAAGGATCCTATGTCAATATAGCTATTAAAATATCCCAATTCAAAACATATATTTTGATCTAATTAGATATCTGTGGAGAACTCCTTGAAAATCACTGCCATGAGAAATAACATAGGAATGATTGGTGCGTGCGTTTATATCAATGATGAATGGGGTATAGCTCTATCCAAGTTCTGTTCAGAACTCTCAGAAGTATTGAAATAAGGGACACATATAGGAGGGCTAAGGGATCTCATAGAATATTTGAGCTGTTAGAAAAGAGATGATAAAAAGTTAGGTAAGAGCTGTTTGCTAGATGAGATCAATGATATCCTCAAAAGAATGAGAAAAGCTTAATAAGGGGGAGCCTGTTATACTCCTCCTACTCTTAGGCTAATTAATCATTATAATATTCGAATTTGATCTATCTATAGAATCTTTTATTAAGATCAGGGGCGTTCTTTAATTCCATATTCCTGACGTTCGTTGTTTTGTTAAGTTTTATTAACACTATATCAGATATAATAAGGGGTAACTAGGGGGCAATATTTGAGAGTTTATAAAAAAGCTTTTGTCATCGCAGATGACCTTACTGGAGCTAACGATACGGTGGCACAATTTAGCAAAATGGGCTATAAAAGTATAGTAGTAACTGAAATTACTAATACTAACTTAAGAAAGATAATTCAGCGTTTTGACGTAATAGGGATCAATATGGATTCAAGATCATTAAATCCTAATGAATCTTACGAAAAAGTAAAGAGGGTGATAGAAGAAATTCTCTCATCATTAAGCTATTTGGGGTACTTATTAAGCGATGTTTTGATATATGTAAAAATAGATTCTACATTAAGAGGAAATATCAGAGAAGAGATAAGAGCTCTTTATGAGAAATTAGGTCCTGATTTAATGATATTTGCACCTGCATATCCAAAACAAGGGAGAATAACTATTAAGGGAATTCATATGGTTAACGGCATTCCTGTTGATAAGACATACTATGGCAAGGATATACGAACGCCGGTAAGATCTTCATACATACCAAGCTATTTCTCCAGAGAGTTTGGTAGTGAGTATATGCATGTTGATATAGATAAGCTGAGAAGCTCGGAGGAGATAGGGATCTGTAATTACAAGTTAGTTTCATCGGATATAGAGAACGAGCAAGATTTCTCCAAATTAATAACTCTAACATATAAATGTGAAGAGAGTATGAGAAAAGGAATGATAGTTTGGATTGGATCAGCAGGGTTGGCAGAGCACTTGGCATCAAAAGTTGTAATAAGCTCAAGCTATAGAGGACCAGTTTTAATGTGTGTGGGGTCTATGAACGATGTTACGCGCAGACAGATCAGTGTATTGACTAATATCAAGAGTAACGTCTTTATACCATTAAATATCGAGAGATTAATAAAGAACTATGATGAGGAATACCATAATATAAGTAACAAAATTCTAGAGAGCTATAGTATGAGGCCTTTTTCTATAATATTATCATCGGCTTTTTATGATGATCAAATTAAACAAGGAGAGAAAGTTGCAATAGAGCT
>CAZFDB010000225.1:0-1685 GCA_964517475.1 uncultured Desulfurococcaceae archaeon
ATCAATTCTTTAAATTATTTACTCAGTTTTTCGTTGCAAATAATCTTTATCTCGATCTGATCTCCGTATTCTAGATTCAGGATCTCTCTTATTTTTTTATCAGATACTATCTCGAGGATATTCTCTTTATGAGCAGATTTAAATGGTCTAATAACTAATACATTCCCGATCCCATTTATCTCTCCAAGCCATATATATACTCCACCCAATAATCTTCCATTGTAGTGTTGCTCTGGTATTATGTGATATGTTCCGCATTTCTCCAGAAGATCTTTGTATGTTAAATGATCAGTGATCTCTACATTGAATGTTCCTTCAAACGGTTCTTTATTCATTAGTTTCATAAAAATCTCTTTATAAGGTTTCAGAGACATGAAGTACCTTGCTTTATCAAGACCCTTAACATATTTACCTTTTAAGATGATCCTCAAGACAGACCCCTTTTATCAAATCATATATTTTTGTACAGTATAATCTTATATGGATGATTAAGGAGGTGATCTCTGAGAAGTGATGAGACCCTCGATCGAATATGACATTATTTAGAGCTCAATCACGTCTCCTATAGAAGGTAATATTGCTTCTACACCAACTTCCTCCTCAATAGTCTTCTTGAAATTCTCACCAACCTGAGGATCTGTGTGAATAACTATTACTCTCTCCAAACCCTTGGTGCTCTTAATAATACTTAATAAACCACTTAAGCCAGCATGTGAGGAGAAATCAAACCATTGTACACGAGAAATAACTCTTGGACCATTCTCTATGAAAACACCTTTCTCGAGAAGCATTCTACCAGGTGTATTCCTGCCTTGGAAACTAACTAAGAAAATAGCTGAATTCTTTTTATCCGCTATTCTCTTTAAATAATATAGTGCTGGGCCGCCCTTCAACATACCGGCGCTAGCTACTATCACCCCAGGCTCTCTCCAAACTCTTCTTCTCATACTCCAATCAGAGACTTCAGTGAATAGTTTTACTGCTTTCTCGAGAAGTTCTGGTTTGTTAATATAGTTCTTGTAGCTCATGAATATCTCTGTGATAATTCTTATCATTCCATCATACCTCACATCTATATTAGGTATTTTCTCTGCGAGTAACATAAGGATTTCTTGAGATCTACCTAAACTAAACGATGGAACTAATACCACGCCTCCATCCTCCACGATCTCCTTAATAGCCTCAAGAAAATCTCTCTCCACCTCAACCCTATCGGGATGATCAGTGTCTCCATATGTTCCCTCAATAATTAATGTATCAGCCTCCAACCCACTTATATCAGCTGCTGAGACAAGTCTCGTATCAATAGTATTTACATCACCTGTATACAGGATCTTGTTCCTACCATCATCTGCCGAGACCATTATTGAACCCGGTAGATGCCCTGAGTGTCTGAAACTTATTTTCCATGAACCCATATCTAACTCCGATGCATAGCTAATAGTTCTCGTATACAATAAGAAACTCTCAATCTCTCTATATTCAAAAGGTAGATAATACGATGATAACTTGTAGAAGTCCTCCAGCATTATTCTTGAGATATCTTTGGTAATCGATGTTGTGTAGCTCATTGGTTTAGAAGATATGTAAAGTAAGGGCACAGCCCCCACATGATCTAGGTGGGGATGTGATATAAATACTCCATCAATTTTAGATGGAGGTATAGTCAGAGGTAGCTGAGGTAT
>CAZFDB010000226.1:0-1675 GCA_964517475.1 uncultured Desulfurococcaceae archaeon
CGAGGAGAACATCTTCGGCTCCAAGGTAGACTTTATAAACTCCTCTCCATGTCTCAGATTCATGGAGTAGTCCGAGGCGTTAGGAATGATATTCTTGCCTGGCTACGCGGAATAGTGGGGGAAGATAGATATTTCTAATCTTAACGAGGATGTTAGGTGCAGGTTTCTGAGGTGAATTCATGAGAAGTTCAGTGAGAGGATCGTTCTTGAGGAGGCTGGTATTAGAAGAGTCTCCTTGTGAAGATTTCATGAGAGGATTTCTCTTGTCAAATCTGAGTTGGTTAAGCCATTGCTAATGTTCTTATCATGTGAGGAGTTCAAGTGTCTAGTCGCGGTTAGAGACAGATTTGAGGATGTGGGCGTAATAAGGGACTATGGAGTAATAGACTTCATCAACCCTTATCGTTTCTCTGCGTATCTTTTTAGTAAGTGAGAATGTGTTTGTTTTACTAGTTGATGTCTTTATTCTCCGGATAATTCGGCGTGGGTGAGTTGTTAGTCAAGGGATTGCTGGTGGGAAGATATTTAAGAATATTCGGCGTATTCTATTTAGTAGGTGTCTGGGATATATCTCTCAATTCTTCTTAGGAAGCTGACCCTTGTCCTTGCACTGCTAGCTCTAGTACTCTACCTATTAACACTAACATACATGAGCACCCTGAACATGGTGTTGCAAGCAGAGAATGATTGGTGGCGGGGCACGATCACTATATTAGAGGATGGAAGCGTAGATCCGGAAGATGCGCCGTTGGTGAGAGAAGGTGATGTGTATAGGTTGATAAAGAATGTTAAGAGTAATGGATACGGAATAGTGGTTCAGAGAGATAATATAATTGTTGATGGGGCGGGGCACGTAATAGAAGGATCAAATATGTCGGTTTATATGACGCCTTCTATAGGTGTGGTCTTAATCAACATAACAAATATAATTTTGAAAAACCTAAAAATACAAAACTTTTACAACGGCATATACCTCTACAATTCCTCAGGTAACATGATCGCGAATAATAATATAGAAAATAATGAGTATGGCATATATCTCGGGAGATCGTCATTTAACATAGTTATTAACAACACGATCACTGGAAGCAAGCGGTACGGCATAGACCTCGCCGTCTCCATAGGCAACATGATCGCAGGTAATAATTTAGAGAACAACGGAGCTGGTATACGTCTTTTTATTTCATTAGGCAACATAATTACTAACAACGTGATTAAGAGGAACAGCTGGTTCGACATAGATCTCTATAGCTCATCGCATAACTTGATTTATAATAATATGTTTTCCAACGATGTGAATATTGTTATTAGAGGAGACAGTGTCAACTACTGGAATATTAGGAAGACTCCGGGTACTAATATTATGAGCGGCCCATACCTAGGCGGGAATTATTGGGGCGGGTTCTCAGAGACATGTGTTGATAACGATAGAGATTTAATATGCGACCAGCCATACGTGATAGATAAGGATAACATAGATTACTACCCACTTACAAAACACAGAAACACAATCACCACACCAGAACCCACATCAACACAATTATCTACAGAGACTAAGTCAGCAATCAATACACAACCGAATACACAAACAATAAACCCAACCACTATCTCGACCTCAACACCTACACCAATCTCAACTCCTGAAGAAACCGCTACCCCCACCCCCATCTCAGCG
>CAZFDB010000227.1:0-1658 GCA_964517475.1 uncultured Desulfurococcaceae archaeon
GTTCTCGTAATTAAATATTGGCAAAGCCTCTACAACTCTCCTCTAGCTTATTGCACAGGCCTTAATATCCATGAATAAGGCTTATCAATCATACTACCCTCCCTGCTCTTATACTCAGGATACCCAGGCTATACTCACTTTATCAATATTCTCCTCTCTCTGTAAGCTAGCTGTACTAGATCAAGCCCTCTCTCCTTCTCTAATGCGAGGATTACAATTAATATTATGTCTACTGGTGTCGGTAGATTACTTTAAGTGTCGAATATTATATTGTATTCTCCACCAGCTCTTTTACGGCAGGTAGGGGTTTCCTATAGATTACTAGTTTTCTAATCCTCAGCAACCTCCCAGACGATAGCGTAGAGAAATACTTCAATTCTCTGGCTCTCAACCCTTATCTTCGGCAACTCTACATCCCAGGAATCCTCCTAAGTTTTTAACTGGTCTACTACGGTATCGCTCAGTAACTCAACATTGAAAACCCTCTCTGGGTACTCGAGCTAGCCTCAGTATAAATAATTCCCCGCCGGGAATATCCGAGAATACATGGATAACCAGCATCAGACACACTATTCCACAGTCTCTAACTGACCTAATACCACTGGTTTCATAGGATATCTCGAGTGTATTAAAGCTAGTGGAGGAAATTACACTGTCTAAATTTTTGTTTAATTAGAGGAGGTCTATGTTCTAGATGTATCCTCCACACCAATTTATGTTCTGCACCTATCTAGTGGTTGCCCATGCTTATTAGCACGTTCTTGTATAAAGTATTTGGGTCTTAGCTTGTTTTGTAATTTCATCGTCTCGATCTCTCAGGCGTTGTTTCTTAGACTTACAACTATTGATCTTTTAACGTGCAGAGTTTTTGAGTCATTATTAGATGTTTTCAACGTTGCTAATGCGAGATCTTTGATCACTTATGGGCTGAGATCATCTCTGAGATTTTTCTGAGTGTGGAAGCTATGAATAAGGGCCTGGATGAGCTAAGCTGATTTCTGCCGAGACTTTAATGAGATGAATATTATTTGTTTTATAAGCCGAGGTTTTGTAGAGAACTTCTTATATCTAATATTTTTCTAACGTAAAGTTTTTCATAATAGGCTCTATATTTACTAGGGTTAAAGTAGATCTCTAGATATAATCTCTTCATCTCTTAGTGTGAAAATTTCTGTTTTTTAACTCCTCCTATTAATCTCGAGACCAAGCAAAGATAATGTCTCAGAAGTAACTCACTATCAACAATAACACCAACAGTACTTTTAGGCTCTTTGTTTGGCGATTATGTAGCCCTGCCTCTCTATAGGTATCTTCACGCTTCTTATTGGTTTTATTGTTGTCTCAAACCCAGCACTTTCAAGCTTTTTCCTCAAGCTTTCATAACCATTATGGTACTCAATGACAACCTGCCCAAACACCGCTAGGTCTCCTGAGTATGCCTTGAGTATTGCCTCATACTCACAACCCTCACAATCCATCTTCAGAACAGCACCACCTCCAACGCCGAACTCCCTAATCAGTGAACCCAACGTGTACATCCTAACCCTAGCATCACACCTATCACTTGGCTTGAAAATTTCGTAACCACCCACGTTACCAAGCTCTGCGCACACATCTTTATTACATTACTTCCCTAAAAGATCTCTACTATTACAGCG
>CAZFDB010000228.1:0-1658 GCA_964517475.1 uncultured Desulfurococcaceae archaeon
ATTATACAAAACCACGAAGATATAGTTCTGCTCTGAAACTCGCCACTTCAGAAGATAAGATGATTCTAAAAAATATACTAGGATGTGGAGAAGTCAAGAGAGCCAGACTTGGATCATGGGAGACTCCAGTGAGTCAGTTAGAGATGTTGCTCAGGAACTAGCAGAGTTGTATAAAGAAGGTGTCAGGAAACCAACAATGCTTGTCATGAACCCCTTAAGATACGCTAAATTAGTTGCTACAAGTGAGAGAGTTGGTGTAATGGATCTTGATAGGATCAAGGCTTTAGTAGATGATATCGCGGCCACGCCCCTGATACCAGAGAATAAAATTATTCTTTTGCATAACATAAGAGATGTCGTGGAGATAGTGTTTGGCGGTGATGGTGAGGTTGATTATATTGGTCCTGAAAACGGATCTCATTCATTCAGAATATGGTCTTCTCTAGCTACTTTAATAAAGGATCCTAGGGGAATAGTTGTTTTAGAAAGCAGTTTATAGCTTAGCAAAGATCAGCGGATATATTTAAGTAATTTCTTTATTTTTAGCATCTATATAATTCATGAGAAACATGAAGAGTGTTCTATATCTATCTAGGGGTGGCTTGGCGAGAGTTGCTGGACCAGCTTCTCTGAAGGTGCTTTCTGGCAGAGTATCTATCATAGGTAGAGTAATTGGTCCAGGTGAAAATATTCCTATATCAATGTATCGTAGCTACCCAATCTACTCCTTAGAGGATTCGTCTATAGAGGTGTTATTAGGTGAGGGTGGCTATATAGAGTATCCGAGAGAAACAGAAGATGTAACCATGGAATGGTTTGATGCTGCTGAGAAAATTATTGAGAGAGGATCTAGGGTTATTATTATTGGACCAGTTGAGTCTGGTAAAACAACTCTCTCAGCACTATTGGTTAATAAGGCTATTGCTAAGGGTTTGAAAGTGTGTGTTGTTGATGCTGACATAGGTCAGCAAGATATTGCTCTGCCAAGTTTCGTATCCATGTCTTGTCCTAAGGAGCAGATTATTTGGTTGCGTGAGTTATATCCTGATGAGATAAGAATTATTGGTTCGCTAACACCTTCTCAATACTCCTCTAGAATCATTGGTGCTGTAATAGATCTCGTTAATAAAGCAGTTGATTTAGGTGCTGAGGTAGTTGTTGTAAACACTGATGGATGGATTAATCACCCAATGGCTATTGAAATGAAACTTGATATGGCTCGATACATGAGAGCAACTCACATAATTATTCTTCAAAAAGAGCAATTAATTTTCCCAGCTGAAGCAGATCTTGGCAGCATGAGAATTATTAGATTACCGCCTCCTCAGAATATTAGAATGAGGTCTAGAGAAGATAGAAAAACACTTAGGGCATACGCTTATAAAAAATTCTTTGATGGTGCATCAATGAGGCAGGAGAGTTTAGACAAGATACTTGTTATAGGATCATGTCTATTATCAGGGGATCCTCTGAAACCAGAGTATTTATTGGAGCTGGAGAAGATGATTGGGGCAAAGATTGATTTTGGTAGTGTGTTGGAGAATAGTATCTATGTATATGTTAAGCAGGAGAAGATTCCTCAGGAAAAGCAGGTTCTAAGATACCAAGGCTATGAAGTAAATATCATTCAAGCTGGTAGTGAGAGAGGATTAATTATA
>CAZFDB010000229.1:0-1654 GCA_964517475.1 uncultured Desulfurococcaceae archaeon
CCTTTAAATCAAACATATTAGTACCCTTAACCCTGAAAACAGGGATATTAAGCGACCTAACGATACTCCACGCATACTGAGAAGCAACCTCCAGAATAATGGTTGCGTGGGGTTCATATCTCATATGCCCATGATCTGAGTAAGGCTCCCACTCAAAACCGAATTTCTCCATATACTCAGCCGCGCGAGGTCTTGTCTTCTCTAATTCTTTTTTAAACACCTCTTTTTCAACTAATGCTCTCAGCATAGGGTCTTTATATTCGTATTGATAAGGATCATGTAAATTTCCATCTAGATCCATTATATAGTAAGTCTTAGTTATCTGAGGTCTCCTAGTCTCAAATGGTTTAATTGTTCTTGATAACTCGGCTAATGGGTGACCATAATTAACTAAATTAAATTCTTTGTACCATCCAAAAGGTGCTCTATACACCTCTAAACCAGATCCGGTTAGTGCTACGTAGATATCCCTTAATAACTTGATTGCTGTGTGTGGAGATGCTAACTCGGGAGATAAGTGTGCATATGGGTATAGAAGAATTCTTGATACTTTAATAATCTCTGCATGAGATCTTATTTCTTGAGCAACTCTCTCCACAATACCTAGGTCTTTATCATCATCCTTCTCCACTGTAGTAAATACGACTAGGATATTACTGAATTTTCCTTCGAGGGGGACATCTTTTTCATAGTTATCAGTTGCCGGCTCCCTAGCTCTGTAGCTGAATTCCGCGGCGTGTATCATTAATAGTCTCAATGTAATTAACCTATCAGAATATTATGGTTATTAGAATATAACTTTATCTTTATATAAAAGACTCTTTTACTAAAGGATCGATTCTCATTAGTTAATTCATGGTGACATCTTAGAGAAACTATAATCTTGATCATGTAATACATAAAAACTCCTAATTAAATATATAAAAAGAGTAAGTGGTGTCTATTAATGAGTAGAAGACTTAGAGATCTTGGTGCTGGGAATAAAGTACCAAATTATGTCTATGTTATTGTGGAGACCCCCATGAATTCTCGCGTTAAGTATAGATATGATGAGGATCTGGATCTGATATTAGTTGATAAAGTCTTGGAGAAAGACCTCATATACCCATTTAATCAAGGTTTTATCCCAGGAACAAAAGATCTCGATGACGAACCACTTGAAGCAATTATAATATCTAATGAGGTATTTCTACCAGGCATATTGATTGAGGCAAGACCTATAGGATTAGTCGAGGTTGAGTACGAGGATGAGTTAGAGACCCAGATAATAACTACCCCACACGATAGAATTGACTCGGCATATGGTAAAATCAGAGATATAAATGATCTTCCACAGGAATGTCTGGAGAGGATAGAATTCTTCTTCAGAAACTATCGATCTTATGGTGCAGATAAGTGGGTCTCTCTGAAACGCATAGGAGGTGTTCAAGAAGCTAAGGAAAAGATTCTTGAAGCTATAAAGAGAAATAGTTTTAGAGAGTAGAAACCTCCTTTTTAAGCAAAGAGTTCTTCATAGTTATTTGATTTGAGCTTATTATCCAGTTTATATTGATTAAATAGAGTGACCATATTGAAAGAATCTATGCAATCAATTAATCTTCAGAAGATATATGAAGGCTCATGCGTAGATGAATATACTGATTACATGATCTAT
>CAZFDB010000230.1:0-1639 GCA_964517475.1 uncultured Desulfurococcaceae archaeon
AAGTTCTTTATAAAAGTTCCTCCAGAGATAATTGGTGAGTTCTCGAGAGTGACTTCTGAGGCAACGGTTATTTGGAGAGAGGCTAAGAAGAATAATGATTTTAAAGTGTTCAAGCCGTATCTAGAGAGAATAGTTGAGTTAAATATAAAGATAGCTGATTATCTCGGATATGAGAAGAATCCATATGATGCTTTACTAGATCTCTATGAGGAGGGTTTAACAACAAATGATTTTCAGAGAGTAATTGATGTCTTGATCCCTGGTCTGAAGAAATTACTTGATAAGATACTCTCCGAAGAATACTACTCTAAGCCTCATCCATTAGAGGAGTATAGATATGATGTAGAGAAGATGAAATATATTAATAGTGAGATACTAAAGATACTAGGTCAAGATCCTAAGAGAATGAGACTTGATATATCAGCACACCCCTTCACATCAGGTCTAGATATGAGAGATGTTAGAATAACAACGAGATACGAGGGATATGATTTTAGAAGAACTATATTCTCAGTTATTCACGAGTTCGGGCACGCATTATATGATCTTCAAATAGATGAGAGATTTAGAGCAACGCCACTAGCTGGAGGAGCATCTCTAGGTGTTCATGAGTCACAGTCTAGGTTCTGGGAGAATATTATTGGTAGAAGTAGAGAATTTGTTGAGGTAATATATAATTTAATAGTTGATAACCTAGGTCTAAGAGGAAAGTATGATGTTGAGGAGATCTATAGATACTTCAATATCGTGAGACCAGGATTCATAAGAGTTGATGCTGATGAGGTCACATATAACTTCCATATAGCCCTGAGATTCGAGCTTGAGAAACTAATGATTAATAAAGAGATTAAAGTTGATGATCTGCCGGAGCTATGGAATAATTACATGGATAAATACCTCGGGATTAAACCAAGAAATTATAGTGAGGGAGTGCTACAAGATATTCATTGGAGTGGAGGCTCAATTGGGTACTTCCCCACATATACACTGGGAACAATACTCGCGGCTCAGATAAGAGAGAAGATGCTTCTAGAATTAGATCTCTCCACATTGATTCGGGATAAGAGTTTTGTGTCTGTGAGAGAGTGGCTCAGAGAGAAAATTCATAGGCACGGCTCTGTTTATCCACCTAAGGAATTAATTAGGAGAGCACTTGAGGAGGATTTGAGACCTGAGATATTTATAAGATACCTCGAATGGAAATTCTTGAAGCAATAATTATTGCTTTAACCTAAACTTTATTTATTGATCAATGATATTTTTCTCGAGAACATATATGGTCCTAGGATAAATCTCTTCATAGAAATAATCAATACCCTCAGAACCTGATTCTTTGAGTAATGCATAGGTTATGTATATTGGGAATAGAATTAATAGTTTCTTACAGCGAGACTCTGGGAATACGGAGATCTTATTAACAGCTAGATCTATGTACTCAATAATTTTCTCTGAAGCTCTCTTCAATGCTTCCTCTAAATTATTGATGTCTTTGATCCCTAGCCATTCAAGGAATAATCTAATACTTCTACTCTGTATCTTCTTAGGGTCTTTTGATAAGATATCTGTTACATCATCAACTACTTGATATAGTAATCCGAGAATTCTGCCGTACTCAGTAGATATCTTAACAATCTCTTCC
>CAZFDB010000231.1:0-1622 GCA_964517475.1 uncultured Desulfurococcaceae archaeon
TATTGTGTCAGAGGCTATGTAGACGGAGTGGTCAGCTATTCTCTCGAGATATATAGCTACGATAAAATCTAGGTATGTGCAAGTATTCTCTTCATCGGATGCTTTCTTCAAAGCTTCTGATAAATATTGATCTATTAAATTATCTAATTTAATAACCTTATTAGCCTTCTCAACATCTCTATTCATAAAACTCTCTACGCTGTCTCTAATCATCTCAGTTACGTAAGGCAACATCTTCTTAGTATTCTCGAAGTTACATTCTATATTCTTCTCTTTACTGAAGTTCTTAATTATATAGGCTATATCCAGAGCATATCTCGAGAATCTGAATAATCCATAGGAGATCTCTAGACTAGCTATTATAAACCTAAGATCTGATGCGACTGGTTGATATCTAGCTAATGTCTCGGTTGCTAATGAGTGTAGCTCTGCTCTAAGTAATCTTATCTTATCTACAAACTTTGAAATATCCTCGATCTTGTAGCTGGGCCCCTTACTCATCTCCTTCAATATATTCTCTGTAGCATCTGACATCTCTCTTATCTTCTCTCTAATTCTCTCTAATGCTATGTCTATTGGTCTCATAACTCACCCCATCTTACCTGTTATATACTTCTCCGTCAAAGGACTCTTAGGTTTCGTAAATATATCTCTCGCTGATCCCACCTCAACTATCTCTCCATCATACATAAATGCTATGTAATCAGAGACCCTGGCTGCTTGGAAGGGTGAATGTGTGACTAAGACCACGGTAACGATCTTTTTAAGCTCTATTAACAGTTCCTCTATCTTTGCCGTGGCCACAGGATCTAGATTTGATGTGGGTTCATCCATAAGAATTATCTTAGGCTTCATAGCCAGTGCTCTCGCAATACATAGTCTCTGTTGCTGACCTCCTGATAATTTCGATGCTGGATCTCTTAATCTATTCTTCACCTCATCCCACAAATAAGCTTTTTCTAGAGCCCACTTAACTAATTGATCCAGCTCCTCCTTACTCTTAACCAGCTTATTATATTTTGGTCCTATGGCCACGTTATCATATATCGAGAGATGAGGTAGTGGATTAGGTATTTGAAAAACCATACCAACCATTCTCCTAGCATACTCCGGGTTTATACTACTACCATTGATCTTCATATCCTCTATATAGATATCTCCAGTAATCTTCACATCAGGGATTAACTCAATTACTCTATTGATTGTTCTGAGTAGAGTGGATTTTCCGCTTCCCGAAGGACCCATGATCGTGAATATAGTGTTTCTATACACATCAAGATCTATGTTCTTAAGAATATGTTTATCACCGATCCATAGATTAAGTCCGCGTATTCTTAGAATAACATTATTCTTGCTATTACTCATATTCTCACCTCCTATAAATAATGTATCTGCTTATTGAGAATAGGAATACGGTGATCAACATTAGAATCATAGATGCTACCCATGCTAAATCTATCCAATTACTATATGGTGATAAACCAGCTTTATATATCCATAGGGTGAGAGAGCCTATTGGTTCAAGCAGTATGTCTGGGAATTTAGAGACGTAGAAATCATTTCCGAAGGCTGTGAATAGTAGTGGTGCTGTCTCACCCATTATTTTAGACACGCCAATCATT
>CAZFDB010000232.1:0-1577 GCA_964517475.1 uncultured Desulfurococcaceae archaeon
TGTTTTAGAAAAACTTCAGATACATGATATAAATAGAAAAGATCTTGTTGATCTCCTCGTTTTATTCCATGTACATAGTCTATGCAGTGAAGCAATTGAGAAGAGAGATTGTATAGATGATGACTACATAGCAACTGTATTATCCAATGACTGGGGCTTTTGGTTTGATGCGCAAGCTAATCTTAAGAAACTAGCTTATTTCACCATTAATAATGTCTCAGTAATCGGTGAGGATAATAGTAAAATTGTTATTAATAGAATAGATAAGTTGAGAAATGTAATTGATGAGAAACCTAAGAGTAAGGAGTGGATAAAGAGATCTAAGATAGGTATATCGAAACCCTGGTACAGAGTGGTTGAGGAGATAGAGAGATAAAGATCATGAGGTCCTGAAATAATTTTTTAAATCTACGACTTTTAAGGGTATTTAATGATATCAATTTATTTTATTACCAATAATATGGTTGGTGAATAATACGACGCTACCTGTAACTGATGTCATGAAACTTGTTATTGAGAATATGAAGAAAACAGGAAATCCTGTTGGTTTAAGATCTGATAGATGTATTTACTGGATCAAGGATCTTGATGTGCCTAGAGGTGGAAGAAGTATTCTGTATACCTCCTGTATGTATCAGATGGCTCCTTATATAAAGACACTTGTCACGCAACTTGAGAGAAGTGAGCAAATCGGTTTCTCAGGAGCTCTTATGAGACTAGGTTCTGTCTTTGCGAAGTATATAGATATATACGCGGTTATTAAGCCTCCGAGCTCGGAGATTGATAGATCCTCCAGAATCATCAGGAACATATACACAGTCCTGAGAAAAATAGAACCCTCGATAGGGTATTTATATGAGGATGAGCCTTATAGCGGTGCTCTTCTCTATGAGTTAGGTTTAGAGGATTATTTCATTGATCATGCTAAGAAAGTTGTGGAAGTTTTTAGGAGATATGGTGTTAAGAGAATAATAACAATAGATCCGCATACACATCATGTTCTGAAAAATGTTTATCCCTCATATATAAATGATTTTGATTTTGAGGTGGTTCATTACCTAGAGATTTTATCTAATAGGTTAGAGGTTCTCAACCAAGTTGATATAAAAGATGAATACACTATACATGATCCTTGTCTACTAACTAGATATTCTGGTATCATTGATCAGCCAAGAATGATCCTTGATAAAGTAGGTGTTAAATACAAAGATCATTTAAGAAGCAAGATTAGAACTAGATGCTGTGGAGGGCCCATCGAATCTTTAGCACCATCAATAACAGGGCTCATGGCTAGGTATAGGCTTGAGGAACTTTCCAACATATCTAATAACGTCATAGTTATGTGCCCGATATGTTATGTAGCCCTCTCCAGGGTCTCGGAGAAGTATAATGCTGTTATAAAAGACATAGCTGAGTTCCTAGGGTAGTCTAGATGATCAGTGAAATCGAGAGAGAATTAGATAAGATCTTAAGAGATGAGGAGATAAGAAAACAGATTAATAGGGTGACTACTGAGTCATCTGATAAGATCTGGGATCTACTCAAACAATACCCTCATATAACAAAGATCGCGGAGA
>CAZFDB010000233.1:0-1557 GCA_964517475.1 uncultured Desulfurococcaceae archaeon
TACCAGTCCACTCTAAACAAGTATGGTTTGAAGACCTCCACTAGACTTAGATTGATGTACTCGAAGTGGAGGATGCAGGTTAAGACATATATTGACGCTAAGGTCAGGCAAGTTGTTGAGTGGCTGTTCAGTGTGGGGGTATCAATAGTTAAGGTTGGCCACCCGAAGTATAATGCTCAGGAGAATGGGAGCTTCAACAATGTTCATGTGTGGATGTATGGGTATCTCTTAAGAAGAATCAGTGAGGTAGCTGAGGAGTATGGTATAACCGTAGTATATGTAGATGAAGCCTACACATCCTCTAAATGCCCAATACATGGGAGCAACTGCGGAAAGAGAATAAGAAGAGGACTCTTCAAATGCACAACACTAAACAAGGTCTTCAACGCAGACTTGGTAGGAGCATATAACATACTCATAACCCCGAGCCCCGCCAGGGGTAGGGGTAATGGGCTGGAGACCCAGCCCGGAGCTAAACCCTTGAGAAAAGGGAATGTAGCCCCAAACCTCCCCGCCCTAAAGGGCGAGGGTCCCCGCTAGGGCGGGGAGGAGGTCAGGTATAAGGACCTTCAGCAATATCAGTGCTGTTATACACGAATACTGAACCTAGTTCCCAAATAGAATCACTTATAAAATTCTCAACAGCCTTACCACATATCCCTAGCAAAATTTCAGCTTCTCATCTTGTTGAGGAGAATAATGATGACTAAATCAGAACAAAACTATATATAGAGGTTTATAATAAAACAGCTGTATACAGATGGGGTCAGAGTTCACATACATATACATATATTAATCATGAATTAATTCCTGTTAGAGATCATCTTGTGATACTAGGTCTTTGCATGCAGTTTTGTTAGGAACCTTATCTCAATATCTTGTGGTATTTAAAGATCTGAAGAGATAATCATTGATCTTCTCAACTTAACGAGATCAAAAATCATTGTATAATAACCAACAATTTTATAGAGTGATGACTTGATTGAATATAATGGGTATTGATGTGAGTGTCTCAGTAATAATCCCCAAGAGAATTGCTGAGGAAATCACTAAGAGAGGTCTTAATTTAGAGGATACTGTGCTCAATATCCTCATCGAGAAGCTTGGCCTGGATCCCGCGACGGTTACCGAGGCACGTCTAGAGTTGGCTAAGAAATATCTTGGGGAGGGGGCTGAGCTCGTGGATAAAGATCCTGTTCAGGCTAGCGAGAAACTATATAAAGCTGCCGAGGAATGTGTGAGAGTATTGGCAATACACCTCAATCTAAGTGATATAATAAGAGAAGTTGAGAAGAGAGGTAGATGGACCGTTGCAGAGCTGGAGAGAGCCGTTGAAGCCATAAGTGATAGGATCGGTAGATGGTTTGAAGAAGCATGGGATAGAGCATGGGTTCTCCACGTATGGGGGTTTCATGAGGCAAAGCTGAATAGTGAGGCTGTGAAGAGGAGATTACCATATATAGAGAAAATAGTAAAAGAAACTGAGAAGATCATAAAACCTTCTCTATCCTAAGAATAAGAGATCTTCATTGATCTTCATTATAAGAAATAGTAGCA
>CAZFDB010000234.1:0-1552 GCA_964517475.1 uncultured Desulfurococcaceae archaeon
GCTATCTAGACGGAGTACCCTCCATGGGAATAGCTGAAACTCATCCAGCTAAAACGAGGTTCGAAATTAAGCCACAAAGCTAAAATTAATATTCTAATGATTCTCTGAAGATCTTCTCAAGATCTTTTCTTCCAATATTTAGAGGAGATCCTACCAGTAATCTCTGTTGTTTTAATGATCCTTCGACTAATGCTGGGATATCACTCTCTTTATAACCAACTTCTTTCAGACCTCTGGGCACAGTTCTGAGATCTTCTATTAATCTTACGAAAGCTTCATAGACAGCTTCTCCAACATGTCTAGGATCTAAAGATTTAGGCTCTACACCCATGAGCCCCGCTATCTTCGCTAAACGCTCAAAAACTGCAGGCGCTATATACTTAAATGCTGCTGGAGCTGTCAACGCAACTGATATTCCATGTGGGACCAGAGGATGATCTACTTTATAATCAGGTGGAATGTAATCTCTGACCATGCTAGCGATAGGATAACTATTTGCATGAGGCACATGAACTCCTGCATGTATGATGGTCGCATATAAACATGCGACCATCATATAGTATCTGGCCTCGATGTCGTAGCCATTGTAATAAGCTCTCCTGAAATATTTTGATACGAATTCTACAGCCTTCTCGTTGAGAACATCACTAATAGGATTAGTACCCTGATAAACTGGTCTGTCCGCCGGAGAAGGATATTTAGGTCTTGCATAATAAGGTTTTGCTGTATAAGCCTCTACAGCGCGTGTGAGGACATCCAGACCTGTGGAAGCGGTCACTGTGGGGGGCATATCTACTGTCAACAGAGGATCTACTATAGCCATTGTGGGACGCAGATATGGATGTGAGATTACTGTCTTAATCCTCTCACTCTTGACATCTAAAGCTACTGCTGCAGTATTCTCAGAACCACTACCAGCTGTCGTTGGCACAGCTATGAGAGGTTTAAGAGTTCCGGGTACAGGCTTCCCCATTCCAATGGGTTTGTTTATGTATTCTCTTATGTTTGCAGGATATTTTGTGAGAAGATTTATCACTTTAGCATGATCAATGACACTGCCGCCTCCGATAGCGATTATGCCTTCAAAATCTTTATCTCTAGCCCATTGAGAGGCTTTGACCATAGACTCATCTGTAGGTTCAATCTCTATGTCGTGATAGATTGTTGTAGAGACTCCGTATTTCTCAATATTCTCAATGACCCTTTTCACTGATGGGAGCTGGATCAGATTATTATCAGTTACCACAAGAACTTTCTTAAGACCTAGTCTGGAAGTCTCGTAACCCACCTCCTCACTAGCCCCAATGCCAAACTTCATTCTGACAAAATCTATTGAAAAAACCCCTTCATTAATATATGTATAGAATACTATTAAAGACCACCTTCGTGTATAGTAATCATTTTAAAATTTAATCGCCCACTCTTATTAAATTTTTCGATATATTAATGGGACGTGGCAACTTGGGAAATCAGATACAATATGTTAAGTTGCCAGGTCCTATTAATGGGGCTCTGTAAACTTAAGCATTTTTCATCACCTCTATTATTTGTA
>CAZFDB010000235.1:0-1540 GCA_964517475.1 uncultured Desulfurococcaceae archaeon
TATATTGTATAAGCATTTAAGCACTATATCAAGAATAGAGAGATCTGAGTATGAATTAATTCTAGCCACGACGTCTATCGAGGATCTAATAGCGCTAATAGGCTTATCAATAGTTCTCAGCGTGTTTAGAGGAGATAGCTTTTCTCCGCATATGGTTCTCATAACTATGGGGGGATTAGTGATCTTCTTAGTATCAGCATTAATTATTGGTCTAGTGATTATGAGGAGGATCATAAGATCATTATTTGCGGATATAGAGTTATTCGGATTATTATGTGTGGCGTTAGCAATATTATACTCTTACCTATCAACCTTAGTTGGTTTCTCACCATTTATAGGAGCATTTGTCTCCGGCGTAGTGATCGGGTCTTCAATAGATCCTAGAGCCACTAGACACTACTTCACTCTTTTAAGAGAGCTAGGACTATTATTCTATTTCTCTTTAATCGGTGCCACTATCTCCGGAGTTTTTGAGAGCAATATAATGATTGTTTCTGCGGGGATTTTCCTCGGATTAATGGCTATGTTTGTTAAATATATAGGTTTCTCGGTATCATCATGGCTAATAGGTATTCGTCTAGAGAATGCTCTTAGATACGGTATCTATATGACCTCGATAAGTGAATTTGGTTTAATTATTGCGAATGAGATGTATAGAAGCGAGATACTGAGTAAATCTCTTATTGGTGTAGCCGCCACTGTATTCATGATCTCCTCAATACTCTCATCAATACTTGTTAGGAGAGAGTATTGGTTATCTGAGAAAATCTATGGGTTACTACCAGGGTGGATAAAAACAATAAGTGATCAGGGTATAGTCACTAGAGTTTTTGAAAGATCTATTTATATGTATATTCTCGGCTATATCACGATACTAATATTATTCATCTCAGTTCTTGAGTATATTAGTTATTTAATTCATTCAATAATAGTCTACGAGAATCATCTCTTGATCATAATGAGTTTAGTTGCTATAATGATTACTCCATGGATATTACTCCACATATTTGATAGATACATTACTAATAACACTATGTATACCGCGATTAAGCAGTATGGGATCAGGAGTTTAAGAAACCTGGTACTGATATACATGATTTCCTCGCTTCCTATAATTTCTTTAATAATTCTTTATCAGATACGTATAATAATTCTATTTACAAGGCTCCTCGGAGAATTCTTGGGAGGACGTATAAATAGTTCATTTATTCTCATCTCCACGTTCATCACAGTATTACTTATACCAATAACTCTTATCACATTATACGTGTTCAATAGATTAAGAAGCTTAGTAGATAAAATCTAGATTAATTAGATAAGTTATTTAGAGAGTTTTTCCTCTGAGTCTTGGATTGAACTGACCTCCTCCCCGCCCTGAAGGGCGAGGTTTCCCCCTCAGAGCGGTTCATTGGTTCCCCGCATCTATTCGGGGTTACATCTGTCATTTGCGGAGCAGTCGGGGTGGTCAGAGATCCCCCCATCTTAAACATGGCTTTCTTCTCAATGTTCAGTATCGCCACCCTGTCTCTATCGGCTTCGA
>CAZFDB010000236.1:0-1519 GCA_964517475.1 uncultured Desulfurococcaceae archaeon
TCTACTGATCCTCGCTCCTCTAATAGATTGTTGCCCGAGTGTAGCTGCCATCTGAGTTATATTAAGCGTGGATCCTCTAGCCCCAGTTCTAGCCATAACAAATACGTTGTTTAGAAGATCCATGTATTTAATAGCTGTCTCACCGCTTTTCTCTCTAGCTACTCTAAGAACATCCTCCATAATCTTGATCTCAAGCGTCTCCTCAAGAGTTCTCCCAGGCTCAGGTTCTAACTTACCCTGTTTATAAAGCTCGATTAACTCATACACATTCTTCGAAGCATTCTGTATGATCTCTGAGATACTCTTCTTAGCCTCCTCCGGTATCTCTATATCATCATAGGACATTGTGAAACCTTTCTTCTCCAGAACCCTAATAAACATTCTGAAGACATTATCAATAAAGTTTCTACCGGTCTCATCACCATATTCTCTCACTAAGTGGTGTAGCAGAGACTCCGGCTCTTGTGAACCAATAGCCTTCTTATCTAATACTCCGAATAGAAGCATACCTTTTTTAACAAGAATATATGAGTCCCAGAAACACTCATAATCACTGCAACTCATTAATCCACCAGAGATCTTGGCTGCTCCTCTAAAGTTGAAATCTTTAGGTAAGAATAAACTAATCAGTTGCTTACCTGTCCAAAGTTTCTTAGGAGACAATATCGCCGGCTCCGGTATCTCACCCACGTATCTAGCTGCTGCCAAGAGATCAACTACGTCCTCTTTTGTCAGCAATGTTGTTTTTGATGTGAGTATATAAGCACCACTTATATAATCCTGGATCCCACCTATTATAGGTCCTCCGTATCTAGGTGAAAGTATTTGTTTCTGAACAAGCATGAGAACCTTAGCCTCAGTCCTGGCCTCAACATTCTGTGGGACATGTAGATTCATCTCGTCTCCATCAAAATCTGCGTTGTAGGGTGGGCAAACAGCTAGATGAAGTCTAAATGTTCTCCCTGGCAGAACCCTTACTAGATGACCCATGATACTCATTCTATGCAGACTCGGTTGTCTATTGAATAACACGATATCTCCATTATCAAGATGTCTCTCAACAATCCATCCAGGAGCTAGTTCCTGAGCCAGTGAATTTCTATCTCTAACGAATCTAAGATCAATTTTTCTTCCATCTGGCGTAATAACATAGTTTGCACCAGGCCAATTATATGGTCCGTTAATAACATATCTCCTAAGTCTCTCAATATTCCAAGCTGTGACTTTCTCGGGCACAGTAAGTATCTTGGCAACATCTACTGGGACACCAACCTCGTTTATTCCCAGATACGGGTCTGGGCTAATAACAGTTCTTGAGGAGAAATCAACTCTTTTACCTGATAAATTCCCTCTGAATCTACCCTCTTTACCCTTGAGTCTCTGAGCAATACCCTTCAGAGGTCTACCATATCTCTGCTTAGCCTGTGGCACACCCGGTGTCTCACTATCGAAGTACGTGGTTATGTGGTATTGCAGAAGCTCCCACGCATCCTCAACAATTATATTAGGCGCTCCCGTC